>CAMWSU010000001.1 GCA_947176965.1 uncultured Lachnospiraceae bacterium
TAAATTACTCGCTGAATTACCGAATAAGCATTTGTTACCTATCAACCCCTAATAATCAGGAATTATCCTCCATCTATGTATTTTTACATTATACCTCATTTACATCCGTAACTCAACTACTTTTTGAAATTTTTGCAAAATAATCAGTTGCTTCTTAATAATAAATTTGATATTAGACGCAATTATATGATTGACCTTTACACTATGCTTAATTTGTGCCAAAATAATAGGTAATTACATAATGGAAAATCACCCCACGAAAGGAGTCCCACTATGCTTTACACTCTCAAAAACGGAACATCCGTCACTATCAGAAAACCGACCACTAAGGACGCGCAGGCCATCGTCTCCATCATTTCCACCGCCGATACGGAGAACTTGTTTTTGGCGCGCAATCCGGGTGAGTTTCGCACGACCGTGGAACGGGAAGAAGCGGTCATTGAAGGTGTCTTAGCCGATGAAGACAGCACATGGTTTGTGGCGGAATACGAGGGCAGGCTGGTAGGTCAATGCTCCGTGGGACTTGTGCGGCGGTCTCAGAGATACCGGCACAGAGCCGAGGTTGCGTTTGTCATCTTGAAAGATTATCAGGGCTTAGGAATCGGCGGAAAGATGATGGAGGAATGCATCAAGTGGTGCAGGGAGAAAGAAGTCACGCAGATTGAACTGGATGTGGTCACGGCCAATCAAAAAGCGCTTTCCATGTATCGGGGCTTTGGATTTGAAGTGACAGGGACCCTGCCGAATGCATTGCGCTATACGGACGGAACATACGCGGACGAATATAAAATGGTAAAGCGGCTATAGAAAAGTGTTTGCTTCCTGAAAATAGCTGATACGGATTCTCAACATAGCGAAATTGAGGAGAGAAATGATAAAGGCGATATACTTTGATTTGTTTTTTACATTGATTGTTCCTGCATACGGAAAAATAAATAATGAATTTGACATATTAAACTTGTCCGTTGGAGAGTGGGAACAGTACTCAGAAAATAATAATTTATACCGCGAAAGGGCTTTGGGTTTCGTTAAAAATGAAACAGAAATAATAGATAAGATAGTGTCTCTTATGCCGTTTGAGGTTCGTGTTGTTCAAAAACAGCAGGTTTTGAATGCTCGCGAAAAGAGAATGCAAAATGCCCTAAAAATGGTATCAAAAGAAATATTAGACGTTTTACAAAAATTAAAAGCAGAGAATATCAAATTAGGGCTGATAAGTAATGCGGACTGCATTGATTGTAAATATTGGGAGCAATCACTGTTATTTCCGTATTTTGATGATGCCATCTTTTCGTGTGACGTTGGATTGTTAAAGCCTGATAGACAGATTTATGAGTTGGCAATGCAGCGTTTGCATGTATCTCCGGAGGCCTGTCTGTTTGTTGGCGACGGCGGTTCAAATGAATTGTGCGGTGCAAAGGAGGCAGGTATGGGTACTGTTTTCTCCGAAATGCTTGAAACGAAAAACGATGAGCAGAAAGAAACAATTATCAAATATGCAGATTATCATATTAAGCATATTAACGAACTGTTTTATTTGTTGTAAAAAACTTCCGCTTTATCCAACAGCCAATCAAAAAGCGCTTTCCATGATGTATTTATGAATCAGAATATAAATTCAGGAGGATCTCTGCATGTCAATACAAATATCTGCCCAAGAAACGATCAATGCACTAAATGCAATTTTTGAGAAACATAAAAAGGAGCGTATTTGTGTTTTGGGAACAACATGTTGTGGGAAGACAACCTTATTAAAACAAATTCCTCTTTGTGTAGATTTGGATGATGAATTATGGCCGCAATTAACCAAAGAGGAAGCAGATTTTATCAGCCAAAAACCATGGACAAATGAAATCGGTGACTTTATAGATAAACTGGTTTATGAAAAAATATCAGTAAAAGTTGGTCATCCGTTGTTCACTACAATTATTGTAGATTGCGATGTGGTAATCTATTTGGATATCAGCGATGAGCTATTGGCTGAACATTGTAAAAAGCGGGGAAATGATTTTACGGATTCAATAAATGTAAAGAAATCTATAGAAGAAGATTGGAATAATCACAGAAAAAGGGGTGGAAAAACATTTTATTATTTAACCGTCAATGAATAATAATTAGGAAAAGAGAATTATAAAAAATAGCATCGCAGGGATACAACAGCATACCATCCGATGAGGAGCGAAAATCATATGGAACATAAAGGAACAGTCAAAATGGAAACAGAAAGATTGATCTTGCGGGAATTAAAAGAGAGTAAGCAGATCAAAGGACTGGAACTGTGTGAAAGTTTTTTCAATGATTGCGCGAAAGCAATCCTCGATGAAAACTTCCCCGAATTAAGATATTCAGCAGGACTGATCGGCTATGGCTCCGATGTATTAGGATATGATGATGCCGTATCAACAGATCACATGTGGGGACCGCGGTTTTATCTTTTTTTAACAATAGAAGATATGATAAAAAAGAATGACATCCTTTCGGTATTATCCGAAAAGCTCCCCTATACATACGAGGGTTACAGCGTGAATTTCACACAACCCGATCCAAACGATTGCGGCGTGCAGCATCCTAAACTGATCAGCGAAGGCAAGGTAAATCCGCTGATCTTCATTTACACATTTGAGGAGTATTTGACAGAACAGATCGGGAAGTCCGACTTGGATCATATCAGTCCGCTAGAGTGGCTTGCGTTTTCGGAACACAGATTGTTATCATTGGTCTCGGGTAAATTCTTTGTCGATCAGCTAAATTGTGCCGGGACGATCTCCAAGCTGAAATACTATCCGAAAGAGGTGAAGCTGTATCTGATCGCCTCCAATTGGGAATGCATTGCATCGGAGCAGGCTTTTATGAAACGCTGCGGCGCATGCGGGGACGAGATTGGTTCACGGATTATCTGCGCCAGAATTGCGGAACGCCTGATGAGGTTATGTTTTTTGTATCAGAACACATACGCGCCGTATAGCAAATGGTTCGGAACGGCATTCGGCAAGCTCCCGATTGATGAAAAAATCAAGCGGGCGATAGAAGGCGCGCTGACAGCAAATTGTTTGACAGAACGGGAAGACCGGCTCATCGAAGCACAGGCGCTGGTCGCGGATATGCATAATGCAGGCAGGATTACCGATTTTGTTGCTTATCAGATCGAAAGCTATTTCGGCAGAAATATCAAGGTGATCTTTGCCGACAAATTTGTTGAAGCAACAGTCAAAGAATTGAAAGGAACGGTATTTGAGAACATGCCGTTGATCGGAACATTCAGTCAGATCGGCGGGTTCTCGGGATTCGCGGATGAAAAGGAATGGTACGGGCGGATCATGGGATTGTATTGTGGTGATGAAAGATATAGTTAGATGATTGTAAAGGGTAACAATTTCACTAACTCATATTGAGTTTTCCGGCAGCCTATGATAATATTCAGAGCAATAAATCGGGACCCGCGGAGGACGATATGGAGATTTATTCCAATCAGATTGATGAAGCAATTAGAATTATGAAGGAAGTTGCTATGTGGGGGCGAAATAAGGGCTTTCGTATATGGCGAGATGAATGGCTGACAAAAGAAGAACTGATTACAATAGATGCACAGCCGGAGAATTTTTATGTTGGTAAAATGGATGGAGTTGCAGTCTGTGCGTTTATTTTACAATGGAGGGACTCAGAGTACTGGGCTGATGCGGAAAATGAAGCTGTGTATTTGCACAAGCTTTGTGTAAAACGTGAATTTGCCGGTAAAAATATGACCCGTTTCATCATAGAAGAAATCAAGCAGCTTTGCAAAAAGAAGGGAATAAGGTATATACGGTTAGATACAGCACTTGATGAAAAAATTGTAAGAAAGATATATTTAAAATTGGGATTTAAAATTGTGGATATTATAGACTATCCCAATGGACGTTCTGTTGCATTGTATGAGTTAGAGGTATAAATATCTGTTTATCGGGTCGCTATCTGTTATGGCTGGCTGCCCGTTTTGACACTTTGGCGAAAAATATAGAAAAGAGAGCATTAACAACCCTGATCTGAAAAGGGAGAGCGCGAAAACTAAATGGATGGGAGAATGATTCACATGGGTTCTTTATTGCAATCGACAAGAAACACGCGGGTGTTACCGACAGGTACGATGCGATATATCAGGAGTGATGTTCCGGAAAATTTGACTGCTCAGGAAATTCAGTGGCTGCTGGATCATCAGGTAACAACGATTGTGGATTTGAGGTCGGAGGGGGAGGCTGTCAGAAAACCGTGCTGCCTGAAAGATCGAGACGGTTTTACATATTTTCATCTTCCGGTTACCGGCGGAGGGGATACACCAAAATCACGGGAACATCTTCATATGGTATATCGGCAGATGTTAGATGAAAAAATGGAGAAGATTATCGACACGATCATGAATGCGGAATCGAACGTGATGTATTTCTGTACGGCAGGCAAAGACCGCACCGGCGTCGTATCGGCTGTGATCTTGAAACGGCTGGGTTTCAGTGATGAAGTGATCATCAATGATTATATGGAATCAAAAGACAACTTAATGGAGATGCTCATGGCATATGTGAGCGTTCATCCGGAAGTGGATATAGAAATCATCATCCCTCATAGGGAAAACATGGAACAAGTATTGAAACATTTATAAATCATAGTCGCCCCCCAATATTGCTTGACACGAAAACCGGAGTATGATAGCTTATTAAAAATTACTTGAAAAAGGACGTACTTTCAACAATGAAGGGGGCATTTCGATCATGAATATCAAAATGATTTTGACAGATCTTGATCATACGCTGCTTCGTTCGGATGGCAGCATATCAGAGTATACAAAGCAGATTTTGAAGGAATGTCAGAAGCGCGGGATTCTGGTTGTGATTGCTACTGCGCGATATTGGATAGGGGCAGAACGTTACATAGAGGAAATGCAGCCGGACTATGAAATCACAACAGATGGAACGCTGATTCATCAGCGCGGGAAGCAAATTTATAGCTGCAGCATGGATCATAATGATGCGAATCAGATCATACAGGATTTGCTGGAAAAGAATCCAAATACAGAAATCACTGTGGCAGCAGGTCGCCAGGTTTTTTGGAACAGTCATCATATAGCAGAATCCGAAAAATTGCATAAAGCAGTTTTTCATGATTATCGTGAGCCTTTGCGTTGTCAAATAAATAAAATTGTAGCAGAGCTTTCTGACGGTGATATGGCTGCAGAGATTGCAAAAAAGAATCACTGTCGTCTGCAAGGCTATCGGGGAGAGAATTGGTATGCGTTCCTACCGGAAACGGCGGGCAAGATACAGGCAATTCACGAATTGGCCAAGTCGTTGAACATCTCTCTAAGTGAGATTGTATCTTTTGGCGATGATACAAATGATATGGAAATGCTCCAAATCTGCGGCATAGGAGTTGCTGTTTCCAATGCTGTGACGGAGGTTAAGGCTGCTGCGGATTGTGTCACATCATCGAATGATGAGGATGGCGTGGCAGATTGGATTGAAAAAAATATACTCACGGATGGGAATAAATAATCAAATGCCCAAATTCGCAAAGCGAACTTGTTCGCTTTGGCGTTGGCAGCATGGAGGATTAGAATGATAAAACAGGCAGAACAAACAGATGCGTTAACCTTGGCAAAATTGGCGATACAAATGTGGGATGACACTACATTATCTGAATTGGAGTCCGGTTTTGTGGAAATGCTTAGCGGCGAAAATGCGGCTTGCTTTATTTGGTATGAGGAGGACGAGCCGATCGGATTTGCGCAGTGTCAGCTCAGGCATGATTATGTCGAGGGCACGGAGACATCACCGGTTGGCTATTTGGAAGGAATCTTCATCCAAGAAGAATTTCGGCATAGAGGATTTGCAAGGATGTTGTTGCAGGAATGCGAAAAGTGGGCAAAAGGAAAGCATTGTTCCGAATTCGCAAGCGATTGTGAATTAGACAATATGAATAGTCTCAAATTTCATTTGGCGATGGGGTTTGAGGAAGCCAATCGCGTTATTTGTTTTCGAAAAAATATTTGAGTAAATACAAATGGTGTGGGATCAACGGATGCAGGGCGAATGCAGCAAGGATGAACGAATCAAGAATCAATGTATGCAATAAGAACGCATCAAAGAGTATTGCGTTGGAACACGCAAACGAATGAGAGGATAGGAAAAATGGAAAAGCGGAAAATGAGGACATTGCCGGAAAATTGCGGACAGCTTTTGCAGAGTGGATCGATAACGGACACAACAATTTTGAAGATGAAAACACAGTCATCCTGTGTGTGCGGCTGACGGATGGTGTTCTTTTTTCACAGGGAGTAAGATACGACATGGATTTCACCCGAATTTCAATTGTATATAATGAAAGACTGTAGAAGACTAAAAAACGATGAAAATAGCCGATTGTCTTTGAACTGGAACCTGAATAGGGAGATTTCTAAGTTAAATTATAGGATACATACGGATGCAATTAAAGAAAATTTAATACCACCTGAATTAACGTCCGCGCAAATCGCCTATACCTATGCAAATGAAGCAGATATGCTGAATGTGGTTTTGTTTGGAATGACAGCAAGGCAATGGAAAGTTACAGCGCTGTTTTAATTCATCAGGGAAAGAATCAAAAAGAGCGGATGGAATTACTTCGGCAGTTAGCGGTACAGCAGTTACAGACATTGGAAGCGATAAGTTTACACAATTTTTCGAGATTGGAGGAAAACCATGATTCATTTTGAAGCGATAACAGAAGAAAATTTTGATGCGATCATCCAAATGAAGCGTCCGCCGGAGGAGCATTTTGTGGCGTCAAACGCGTACTCTCTTGCGCAGGCGTGGCTGTATCGGGATGCGGGCGATGTGTACCCGTTTGCGATCTGCAATGGCGATGCACCGGTCGGTTTTATGCTGCTTGATGAGGATTTGGAAGAACGCTGCCTGATCATATGGAGGATCATGTTCCCGCCGGAGCATCAGAATCAGGGCTATGGAACACAGGCCATCCAAGAGATTATTCGCATGGCAAAGGAATCCGGGAAATATGATTTTTTACTTCTGAACTGCGCGCCTGAAAATCATATTGCGGCGCATGTTTATGAAAAGCTGGGATTCGAACCGACCGGCGTTATCAGTAACGGAGAGACTGAGTTAAAGCTGCTTTTCTGAATGTTGCAGAATGAAGCACATTCATAAACTGAAATTCTGTCGGAAATCCAGAAAACGGAAATTGCAAGGAGGAGTACACCAATGAAAAGATGCAGATTATCCTATGATGAATGGAAATGCATTCTGTCGAAAGAGATGATCGGAAAAAGAGTAACGGGGGACTTCTTTGAGGGATATCTCGGTATGATCGACATTCGGCAGGTAAGTGAAGCTCAGAAATGGGGCGTCGATGGGAAAGCGACCGTGATCTGCGACCGAGGCATCAAATGGCTGTCCATTTTGCCGCAGAATGATTTTTATTGTATCACTGCCATGATGAATGAAAAAAATGATATCTTGGTATGGTATATTGATATGATCGCGGGACAGGGAACGGATGCGGACGGTATGCCGTGGTTTGATGATCTGTATTTAGATTTGATCGTTTCTCCGAATGGCAGTATCAAAGTGGATGACATGGATGAACTGGGGGAAGCGCTGCGTCAAAAAGACATCACGCAGGAGCAATTCGATCTTGCGCTCCATACAGCCGATCAGTTGAAAAAAGGATTGTTAAAGGACATCCATTCTTTTATGGACTATACATATGCATGCTATGAGCTCCTATGCAAAGAGGAAACAGATTGAAAAAACAAAGATTTTTCAAAAACGAACAAGTTTGCTTTGCAGATTTGTGCGGACGCACAAATTCGCGGGCTGTTGGCAGCATGCAGGATTCGCTTGAAAGGGAAAAGAAATGGACATGGGATTTCAGATCATAGCGATCGTGATATTACTCGCTTTTTACGGATGCTATTTTACAAAAATGATATTGCAGAGAAAAAAGGGCATACAGACCAATCAGATGGGAAAAGGGAAGACGGGGCTTGTGAAGCGTATTGAGATTACAATGAAGATCGCGTCACTTCTCGTCCCTGCGGCGGAGTTTGTTAGTATTGTTTTGGACACATCGCCCCTGCCGCTATGGGCAAGAATAGCGGGCGCGTTTGTGGGAAGCTGCGGAGTGGTTGTTTTCATTTTCGCGGTGGTGACGATGCGGGACAGTTGGCGTGCAGGTGTTTCGGAGACGGAGCGCACGGAGCTTGTCACGATCGGTATTTATCAGATCAGCCGCAATCCCGCGTTCCTTGGCTTTGACCTTGTTTACATAGGGATTGTGCTGATGTTTTTTAACTGGGTTCTGCTTGCAGTATCGGCATTTGCAGGTCTGATGTTCCATTTGCAGATCGTGAATGTGGAGGAAGATTTTCTCGCTCGGACATTTGGGGAAGCCTATCTGGATTACAGAAAAAAGGTGAATCGATATTTGGGGAGAAAGATTGGAGGAGCAACATGAACATACACGATTTGGGAACATGGGAACAGCTTCAGAAAAAACTGACATGGCAGCAGCTCGGGGAATTTTCGGGAAAACGAATTTTGGAGTTCGGCTGCGGAAACGGCGTGATGGGTGCGCATTATGCGAGGGAAAACACCGTGATTGCGATAGAGCCGAATGCGCAGGTTTTAGCGGAGAATCCATATGAAGATGTGGAGCAGATCTGCGGGGATTTCAAATTGTTGCCCCGGTATGAGGACGAATCGTTCGACGTGATTTTTTGTCATAATGTGCTGGAATACGCCGCAGAGCGCGCGGAAATCCTAAAGGAATTTCAAAGACTGCTAAAAAAGGACGGTCTTCTTTCCGTATTGAAGCATAACCGTCCGGGGCGCGTCATGCAGATGGCGGTACTGCTGAACAATTTTGAACATGCGAATGAATTGCTGGATGGAAAATGCGGCGTGAGTCCCCAGTTTGGGGAAATTCATTATTATGAGGATGAGGATCTGATCAAATGGGCGCCGGAGCTGCGGATCGAAAAGATCCTGGGTATGCGGACGTTTTGGGATTTACAGCAGAATCAGGACATACAGAAGGAAGAAGAATGGCAGCAGAAGATGATGCATTTGGAGCAGCGGGTTTCTGATATAGAAGAATATCGGAGCATCGCATTTTTGCATCATGTTTTTTTGAGAAAAAGGAACTGTTTGGAAAGTGCCTCTTCAAAGCTGTGAGGAACGAGGTTCTGAACGCTTACGAAAAAATAAAGTCAGCATGAGTGAGGGGATACAAGCATGGACTTGTCCTCTATACGAATATGGTGTCTGTGGCACGGCACAACTCATACGCGTTGCAGTTTGCAGGGTGTGGAAAGGCAGGAGCATTTTTATGATTTTAACAGAATTTGATCCAAGTAAAAAAGCAGTGATTAATCCGGAAGATATTATCACCCCGGTGGAGGGCATGCCGGAGGTGGCGGTCGCCTGCTATTCTCATATGACGTTTGAGAGAATGATCGGGGAATTGGACGCAGAGGTGATTGCGGAGACCAGTAATGCTAATGGCGTGGATCTGATCTACAAAGCAGCGTACAAGGGAATCCACGTTGCATTGTTCATGATCGATGTGGGCGCGCCTATGAGCGTGGGGATATTGGAAGAAGTATTTATGATGGGCGTGAAGAAAGCGATCATTTTCGGAACCTGCGGTGTGCTTGATAAAAGCATCGACGATTGCTCTGTCATCATTCCTGATTGCGCGGTGCGGGATGAGGGGACAAGCTACCATTATGCGCCCGCATCGGATGAGATTGAAGTAAATAGGAAATATCTGAAAGTGTTTACCGGAATGCTGGATGAACTTCAGGTGAAATATACGATAGGAAAAACATGGTCGACGGATGCGTTTTATCGTGAGACACCGGAAAAAGTCAGGCGCAGAAAAGAGCAGGGCTGTATCTGTGTGGATATGGAATGCTCGGCGGACGCTGCGCTGGCTCAGTTTCGGGAAAAAGATCTGGTGCAGTTTTTCTATGCGGCGGATAATCTGGATGCGGAGGAATGGGATGTGCGAAGCTTAAGCAATCATTCCAGATTAGAAGAAAAAGACCGGATCGCCATGATCGCGCTGGAGCTGGCAGTGAGGATTTCGCGTTAGGTGATGACCCGGCAGAGAAAAGCGGTGCGGACGATTGAAACGGTGATGAAGGAGAGAAAAATGAACGCGTATTGGAAGAAAAATCTGCTTCCGCTGGCGGTAGAAATTGCTTTTATTATTTCGTGTTTGGTGATTCCGGCGGAGTATTTTATTTATACAAATTTTCTGTTTTATTTTGTGCTGCTCCTTTATTTCGTCGCGGTAAAGGATTTCTCGGCAAAGGAGTGGGGAAGAAACTTAAAAGGCGGAAAAACGTTTTGGAAGCCCGTGGGGATTACCGTATTCTTTTTTATGCTGGCGTTTGCGGCAACCATGATCTTGGAAAGCACTTTTCCGCAATTGGATACGGGAATGATCGGATTAAGGCGTGACAATTGGTTCACGCTTGTATTGTTTGCTATTTCGACGATCGTGCTGCCGCCCGTTGTGGAGGAGACTTTTTATCGGAAAAACTTAATTTTGACGGAAAATAAAAATGTGATGGCGGTGACCGTGGTATGCAGCATGCTTCTTTATGCGGCGGAGCATTCCCTGACACCGTGGGGGATTTTTCTCACGATGCTCTGGGCGCTGCCGCTCAGCATTTCCTATGGTAAAACCAAGAATGTATTTATCCCGATGACGGCGCATTTCATCGTCAATTTCATAGGAAACGGAGCGGATGTGGTATTTACGATCATCGGCATGTGATAGTCGGCACGGATGGATCGCAGAAAGAGGGGGAATGCCATGTTCGGAAAAAAGAAACCGCAAGTGGAATACTATGACAAAGAAAATGTAAAGCCGATTATCCGTGCCAGCATCTGCACGGGAGAACAAGTTGCCGGATTTAAGAATATTCATACCGGAAAATTTGAGGAGATCATGCTGATCCGGGGCGAGCGGGATAAAGAAGTATTTATGAGCAGGTACGGCATTTCGGTGGGGGAGATCACAAAGGAATATTGATTTTATTTTTTAGCACAAACACGACACACAGTTGTCGTGTTTTGTGTTCTATGATAGGGTAAAGGCAGGGACGGAGATAGAAGCAATGTGCCGCGGATAGGAACGCGGCGTGTGAGGAGATTGTCATGAAAATAGACAGACTGATCGGAATTTTGTCCATATTACTGCAAAAGGATACAGTGACTGCGCCCGACCTGGCGGAGAAGTTTGAGGTTTCCAGACGAACGATCAATAGGGATATCGAAGATCTTTGTAAAGCAGGCATTCCCATTGTGACAAGGCAGGGAGCGGGCGGCGGCATCTCGATCATGGACAACTATAAGATAGACCGGACACTGGTAAATCATGCGGAGATGCAGGATATTCTTGCAGGGCTTCGCAGCTTGGACAGCGTAAACGGAACGAATCGGTATGGGCAATTGATGGAAAAGCTGTCGGTGGGATCATCTGATTTTTTGGTCGGAAATCAGTCGGTGCTGATCGATCTGTCTTCATGGTATAAAGAAGCACTTGCGCCTAAGATCGAATTGATACGCGCTGCGATCGATGTGAGAAAAGAACTGCTGTTTACCTACTATTCTCCGAGCGGCGAATCCGTCCGGCGCATCGAGCCGTATTATCTGATTTTTCGATGGTCAAGCTGGTATGTGTGGGGCTGGTGCAAAATGAGGGAGGATTTCCGGCTGTTCAAGTTAAACCGCATGGAGGATGTGCGCATGACGGAGGAGGTGTTTATAAAGAGGAAAGCAGATGTGCCGGACTTAAATGATGAGGGTATCTTTCCCGGAGGAATCAAGGTGAAAGCGCTTTTTGAACCGGAATGCAAATGGAGACTGGTCGAAGAGTTCGGGACGGAATGCTTTCGGGAAACGGAGGACGGGAAGCTGCTTTTTCAGGCGGATTATACAAACAGGGAAAATCTGATCACATGGCTCATGACGTTTCGGGAAAAAGTGGAGCTTTTGGAACCGAAGGAGATTCGAGCGGAGATCCTTGCGTGTTTTGAACGGATACGCAGAAAATATGATTCGGATAGATGAAGTAAGAATGGAGGACGAAGATGAGATATACATGGATCGATGAATTTTTGTTAAGCAAACCGGGAGTGACGAAAGATCTGCAGAAGGATTGGAATTGGCTTCGTTATCAGATCGGCGGCAAGATGTTTGCGGCCGTCTGCATGGGGGAAAACGATGAACCCTACTATATCACATTGAAACTGGAACCGATGGAGGGGGAGTTCTTCCGACAGCAATATGAGGACATCATTCCCGGCTATTATATGAATAAAGTGCATTGGAATTCCGTGAAACCGGACGGCGCAGTACCGGATGAGCTGTTAAAAGATTTGCTGGACAAGTCGTATCAACTGGTGCTTGGCGGACTTGGCAAAAAAAAGCAGAAAGAGATACTGGAAGCCGCGGCTTGCGGCCAGATTGCGGACGGCGAAAAAGGAGCATCGGGCGGAAGCGGGGATCATGGCGGGGAGACAGCGCACGAAGCAGAAAACACTTGCAGCGAGACAGCGTGCAGCACATTCAGCTGCTGCGGTACGCAGTGCAGTGAATGTGCCTTCTATGGAACGATGTGCAAGGGCTGTAATGAGAGTGACGGAAAAGTATTCCACGCACCGGAGGGACAGGCCTGCCCCATTTATGAATGCTCGGTTAATCAAAAAAAGCAGAAAAACTGCGGCGGCTGTCAGAAACTTCCGTGCGATATTTGGAGAAACACGAAAGACCCTTCCATGTCGGACGAGGAATTTGAAAACAATATCCGGCAGCGGGTGGAAAATGTGAGAAGGAGTTTTTGAGTTCGCGCCAATGACCGCAAGCGCAGGCAGAAACGAAAGAGAGAAAAGGAAAAGCATATGGCATTTGATTATAAAAAAGAATATAAGGAGTTCTACATGCCTAAAAATAAACCGGGCATTGTGGAAATACCGCCCATAAATTATCTGGCGGTCCGCGGCAGCGGGGATCCGAACGAAGAAGGAAGCGAATACAAGCAGTCCATCGGACTGCTCTATGGGATTGCGTTCACGATTAAAATGAGCAAAATGGGAGATCATCGGATCAACGGATATTTTGACTATGTCGTTCCGCCGCTGGAGGGCCTTTGGTGGCAGGACGGCGTAAAGGGAATCGATTATGTCCACAAAGAGAACTTTCAATTTATCTCCGTGATCAGACTGCCGGATTTTGTAAAAAAAGAGGATTTTGACTGGGCGGTCAAAGAAGCGGAGCGGAAGAAGAAAACCGATTTTTCGAAAGTGGAATTTATGAGCTATCATGAGGGGCTGTGCGTTCAGTGCATGCATATCGGCGCATATGACGATGAGCCGAAAACGGTCCGCCTGATGCACGATTTTATGGAGGAGCAGGGGTATGAGCTCGACATTACGGAAAGCCGTTATCATCATGAGATTTATTTAAGCGACGCAAGAAAGGTGGCGCCCGAACGACTCAAAACCGTTTTAAGACATCCAATCAGGGAAATTACATCCTAGAAAAAGTAATCTGTAAGACGGCTGGGGCAGACCCAGTCGTCTTTTTGTATTTTGTATCATACAGAGCATTGTGAAACACTGACAAGAAAAGTATTGGCATACTGGAAGAATCTATTATAGTTTAATAAACAGAGATTGCACATAAAACATAAGAGAAAATAGTATGCAATAAATTTTTGAAAATTGCGTTGTGAAAGGGGGGATGGTGTGGATAATCATAGTATATGGCATCCACTTGTATTTGACGATCACTGGAATGATGTGAACACGGAGAAGTTTGATAACATTTATCCGTCTTGGGAGAGAAGGAGAAAAGAGCTTCAAAAGATGAGGAACAATATGAACGGTTCATGGAACAACTAAAGAGGAAGCAGGCGATTGATACTGGAATTATTGAAAGAATGTATGACTTAAAAAGAAGGATAACAGAAACCTTTATAAAGGAAGGCTTTGTAGATGCTTATTTGAAGCATGGAGATTCTGATATTGAAGGCAACTTATTGATGAAATATCTGGGAGATAATTTTGAAGCAATTGACTTTATATTTGACTTTGTAAAGAACAATAGGCAGCTAAGCGTCAGTTATATAAAAGAATTGCATAGCTTAATAACAAGGCATCAGGAAGTGACGGATGCAATTGACCAGTTTGGGCATCATGTAAAAATTTCTCTGCTAAAAGGAGAATTTAAGGTGGCGCCCAATAATCCGGTCAGAGATCATACAATATATCATTATTGTCCGCCTGAACAAGTAGCTTCCGAAATGGATCATTTAATTAGAATTTATAATAGTGAACTTTCGGGGGTTCATATTCTTGTAAAAGCGGCCTTTTTGCATCACGCATTTGTTCAAATTCACCCATTTCAAGATGGAAACGGAAGAATTGCGCGGCTTTTGGCCAGTTTTGTGTTGATAAAAGGTGGATTGTTTCCGCTTTCTATAGACCGCGATGAAAGGGCGAGATATATAGGGGCGTTAGAAAAGGCAGATAAATCAGAATATCAGGATCTGATTGATGTTTTTTCAAACAATCAGATTGCCTCTATAGAAAAAGCGCTTAATTGGAAAATTGTGGAAGATACATCGAATTATGATAGTGTTTTGGGGGTTCTGGGAACAAAACTTTCCGCCTATCGTACTGCAGAAAAAGAGCAGATGACCAGGCGTGCTATACAAAACATGCAGGACATTTTCGTATGTATGGAAGAAGAGTTGGAGCATTATAAAAATGATTTGCGGAGACGGCTTGATAGAACTACACAGATTGATGTCAGCTGTTGCTCTCCCGGTGAAACAAATGCGCACTATTATGCAAGGCAGATTATAGAATATGCCAAGTTATATAACTATTATGCAAATTTGTCATTGATTAGGTGTTGGGGGCGAGTGACTATTGCAATAGATAAAACGAAACGATATCGTCTTGTTATATCCCTTCATCATTATGGCTATGATAATAGTACATTTGCGATTGGTGCGTTTTTATCAAAGGGAATTGTAAATTCTAAAAGAGAAGATAGTAGAAGCACGGACTATATGGATGTCCCATTAGGCGTGCCGCCATTGACAATGTCATCTGAAAAAGAAATCAGAGAGCTGGCATCGTCCGTGAAGCAGCAAATAGAATTGTCGATTATGTCAGTATTGGCGTATATCGCAAATGAATTATGACATATATTTTGTGATTAAATGATGGGAGAAATAAGCGGTCGTGCCGCGCAGAGGCAGAGGCGATAAAAGCAGGAGATTTTGGTATGTGCGGACGGTATTATGTGGATGATGATACGGCAGGGGAGATTGAAAAGGTCATCCGGCAGGTGAATGAAAAGCTGCAAACGCAGAAGGCGGGGGATAGAGAAGGCATTGTGGCTGAACGGACAGCGGGACAGTGGGAAAGGGAGTCGGTCCTGCAGAAACAGGAGCTTTGGGAAAACAAACAGCTTGATATACCGTTCGGAGACATTTACCCTGCGGCACTTGCACCCGTGCTCGGCGCCGGCATGGAAACCGCGGGATACAGAACCTTGCATTGCCGCATGCTGCGCTGGGGACTGCCGGGATATCCGCCGAAGGGAAGCGGCAAAAAGGGACAGGTTATTTTTAATGCCCGGAGTGAAACAGCGATGGAGAAACCGACCTTTCGGGAGGGGATAAAAAACCATCGCATTGTGATTCCGGCGGCAGGCTTTTATGAGTGGAACTGCAAAAAAGAAAAATTTCGTTTTCGCAGAACCGATTCGTCCGTACTTTTTATGGCGGGATGTTTTCGGCATTATGAGGACGGCGACCGGTTTGTCATTCTGACGACGGCGGCGAATGCATCCATGGAACCGGTGCATGACCGCATGCCGCTCATTTTGGAGCAGGATGAGATCACGGATTGGATATGGGACGGGGAGCGGACGAAACATCTGCTGGAAAAGCAACCCTGTCTGTTAGAGCGTACGACGGACTATGAGCAGATGACGCTTTTTTAAGTGCATGGAAAAAAATACCAGTTGAATACAGAACGTGTGTTTGTTACAATGTGTCACACAGGAGGTGAACACACGTTTGGAATCAGTGATATTTCATATCGATGTGAATGCAGCCTTCCTCAGTTGGGAGGCTGTTTATCGTCTGTATCATAAGGGCGGGACGGTGGATCTTCGTGAGATTCCGGCCGCGGTAGCCGGGGATGCAAGTCTGCGCCACGGTATTATTCTTGCCAAGTCCATACCGGCGAAGCGCTATGGCATACAGACGGGCGAAAGCATTCCGGAGGCAAAAAGAAAATGTCCGGGGCTCATACTTGCCGCGCCGAACTATAACCTGTATGAGCGCTGCTCTGCGGCGCTGATGGAGATACTGCGGGAATACTCGGACACCGTGGAGCAGTACAGCATTGATGAGGCATTTGCGGATATGACGCAGACCTGCCATTTGTTCGGGGAGCCGGAGCAGACTGCGGAAATGATAAAGGATCGGATTCACCGGGAATTGGGATTTACGGTAAACATCGGGGTGTCGGAAAACAAGCTGCTCGCTAAGATGGCATCCGATTTTCGGAAGCCGGATAAGGTGCATACATTGTGGAAATCGGAAATACAGAGGAAAATGTGGCCGCTCTCCGTGTCGGAACTGTTTTTTGTGGGAAGGGCGACGGCGAAAAAGCTATTTTCCGTTGGAATCAGGACGATCGGGGAGCTTGCACAGGCGGATCCGGCATATATCAGGAGCATACTCAAAAAGCAGGGAGAGATCGTGTGGGCGTTTGCGAACGGGCTGGACTTTTCTCCGGTACTCAAGCAGGCACCGGCGAACAAAGGCTACGGGAACAGTACGACGATTCCTTTTGACGTGACGGATGCAGCGACAGCCAAAAAAGTGTTGCTGGCGCTGTCAGAAACGGTGGCGGCAAGGCTTCGCGCGGATGGCGTGCAGATTGGCGTGGTTGCCGTGGGGATCAAAGACACGGACTTCTCTTATCGCTCGCATCAGCGCACGCTGACGGTCTCCACCAACATTACGCAGGAGATTTATCAGGCGGCGTGCGGGCTGTTTGATGAGCTTTGGGGCGGGCATCCGATCCGGCATCTGGGCGTGCATACCTCCGGCGTATGCAGAGAGAACTTCACAAGACAGATGAGTCTGTTTGAGAGGGTGGACTATGCGAAGCTGGCGCGGCTGGATACGGCGGTGGACGCTGTTCGGGAACGGTTCGGTGCGGATGCGCTGATGCGGGCAGCCTTCTTGAATCAGCCGATTGACCATATGAGCGGAGGAATTTCAAGGGAAAAGAGAGAGGCGGACTACAGCGGAATGAAACCGGAATAGGAGGTGCGCGATGGCATTCGGGGCAGAAAAAGAGCATCGGGACGGAAATGCAGGACGGATACGCGGGAGGCAGCAGGAGGTTGCCTGTGAATGCTGGTTTACCAGTACCGGAAGGATGATACCATTGATGCTGAAGCTAAAAGACGAGGACGGGATGTGCCGGACCATCAGACCGATCATGGTGCATTCCGCTGAGAAAAAAATGTATGCGGGAACGCCCTTCATCGAGTTTGACTGCGAGATCGTGGTGGGGGAACAAAGGATGCGCGTATGGCTGATCTATTATCAGAGTGAGAACCGCTGGGTGCTGAATTTCCGGTGATGGAGGAAATATCGACAGCAACAGAAACTTCCGGTGACAGCAAGAGTTGTCACCGGAAATTTTCTTTTTTTATAAAATCAATAAATGCCTGCTCTTCAAGGGGTTTTGAGAAATAATAGCCCTGAATATAATCAATCCCCAGTTCCTCGAGCACGGTCAACTGCTCTTTTGTCTCCACACCCTCAGAGACGACCTTTAAGTGCATATCGTGAATCATGTTCATGGCGGCGCGCAGGACGAACTTTGCTTTTTCATCCTTAAAGTATGACTGCGTCATATCGCGGTCAAATTTCACGATCCGGACCGGCATGTCCACGATATAGTTTAAGTTTGACTGCCCGCTTCCGAAATCGTCCAGCGAAAAAGACACGCCGTAATCGATCAAACGCCGCATGTTTTCAAGCAGCGTCTTTCGTGTGCTGATCGATGCGGATTCCGTGATTTCCAGATTGATGGATTCGGGAGCGATATGATGTTTTTGCATAATATTGATATACGTGTTTGCGAGAGCCTCGTTGTCACACTGTATGACGGAGAGGTTTGACTCGACATATTGAATGCCGTAGTCGTTCAGATTCTGTTCTTTGATAAAACGGCAGGTTTTGTCGAACATGATCTCGCCGACCTCGCTGATGAGCCCGGTCTCCTCCGCGATGGGAATAAAAAGTCCCGGCGGGATGATGCTGCCGTCTTCCCTGCGGATGCGCGCCAATGCCTCCGCGGATACGAATTTCTTTTCTTTTGTGGAGTAAATGGGCTGATAAAACACCTCAATCCGGTCTTCTTTGATGGCGCGCGCAAGTGTGCCCAGCATTTCGTCATGCTCGCGTCGTTTTTTCACGCTGTCTTCGTCTATCGTTATAGCAGAGTCCTCCGATGATTCCGCACAGTGGGAACGGAAATATTTGAGAACGCTGAGCATCTCCTCTGCACTTTCCGCCACCTTGCAGGAGGGGATGAGGATGTAGTTCGGCTGTAAAAATACCGGTTCCGTATCGGCATTGTCTGTAAGCCAGCTGCGCCGAAAACGGTCATAAATGATGCCGCAGGCGTGATAGAGTGCCTCCTTCTCTTCAAATTCCAGTGAAAACTCCCGCTCATCCGTCTTGAACACCCTGACACCCGGAAGCAGGCGGATAAACTGCACGATCTCCGCCATGGCCGCCTCCATTTTGGCAGGCGTCATATTGTTGATAACATGCACATTTTCAAGTGAAAGGAGGATGCCGCAGCAGTCAATGTCCATGTGGTAGCGCTGTTTGATAAACTCAACAAATGCATAGCTGTTAAAAAACCCGGTGCTTCTGTCAATATAAATCTCAGGATTTTCAAGTTCAAAAAATAAAATGACCATTCCCATAACGCCCGCGAAACCGACCAACAAAATCTTGCTGTTTAAGAATTGGGTCAGAGCAGCCGCAATCCATATCAGCAGCCATAGGCGAATAGCGCTGCGGCGTTTGGGATTCATTGTTTTTCCGTGCAGAAAAATCTTGAGCAGCGTTGCGAGGATCAAGAGCAGTGCGCCTACATAGGTGGCTGAGCACGCCAGACCATGTGTGTATACAATATTGTAACCGTCATAATAAGTAGAAATGGGAAGCGCAAAGATCAGGATGGCGAGCACGGCGACCACCATCCCCAGCCTGCGGGTAAACTTGTCCGCCCTGACTAAATGATGAATATCGGCACTTGCGTAGGCAAACGCGATATAGCCGGTTGAGATGAGCGAGACGAGATACGCCTTGCATTCGGTTTTTACAAGCCATATCGGGAGCTGAGCCTGATTGACGATGAGAACGATCGATAAAATATCCAGGATCAGACAAGCGATCGTAATGTAAAGCGCACGCAAAAAAAGTCTTCCGGTATACAGCCCGATGGTATGCTGGCGTTTATAGAAGTAAAGCAGCAGCAATAGAATGAATACGCCGCCTGTTTGCATCTGAATATTCATAGTCTGAGTAACTCTCCTCTCCGATATGACCTTATTTTACCATATTTTACATTTGGCTGACAATTCCTGTCAGAGTTATTTTTATGCTGTTCATGACAGTAAAAAATAACTGTGGTAGATTTTTCTGTCATACGTTATAATGAAATGCATGGAGCAAAACAGATGCTGCATGAAAAAATGTTCCTACAAAGAATAGCAGGAGAACGAAACACATATGGGGAAAGCAACGGATAGCAGGGAAAACACAGGGCGGGGCAGCCTGATCGCCTTAGAGGGCATTGATGGGAGCGGAAAGAGCACACAGGCGGCGTATCTTTATGAACGGCTAAAAAAAGAAGGCGTCTGCTGTGAGCTGACGATGGAACCGACCGCTTCGCCGATCGGGGCGTTGATCCGGCAGATTTTGAAGGGGGAGTTTCGGACGGACAACCGTGTGATCGCGGGGTTATTTGTCGCGGATCGTTTAGATCATTTATTAAACGAAGCGGACGGGATCGCAGCAAAAGTGGAATCCGGCATGACCGTGATCACGGACAGATACTATTTTTCCTCCTATGCCTACAACAGTGTTGATATGCCCATGGACTGGGTCATTCAGGCCAATAAGCCAAGCAGCGCGATCCTAAGGCCGGCTGTGAATCTGTTCATCGATGTTGACCCGGACGTTGCGCTGGAGAGGATTGCGAAGAACCGCCGCCATGTGGAGCTGTTTGAGACAAAGGAAAGGCTGAGGCTCGTGCGGGAAAATTACAGGAAAGCGTTTCAGATGCTGGAAAATGAGGAGCGCTGCGTGATCATTGACGGAAACCGCCCGCAGGCAGAGATTGCGGAGAACGTATGGGGGGTCGTGTGGGAGATCCTATCTAAGGAAGCGCTTATTTAATCAGTGTTTCCATAAAAAACAGACCGATTCGATACAATGGTGTATCAGATCGGTCTGTTTTTTATGTACCAAAATTCTTTTTTATTCTGTCGTGGAAACCGTTTCCTGCTCCGCCGGCTTTGCTTTTTTGCGGTCAAAGGGCTTGGAGGCCGGATCAGGCTGCACGGTCGTCATGGTACACTTGCCGTCAAAGCATGCATCCTCGTCTACGATCAAAGAGCGCGCGGTAACATTGCCGGTAACTTTTGCAGTGGAGAAAAGCTCCAGTCTGCCCTGCGCGTGAATATCGCCCGTCACCCTGCCTGAAAGCGTGACATTCAACGCTGATATGTTGCCGATGATCACGCCGTCCGTTCCGAGTATGACATTTTCCTTACACGTACAGTCGCCGTTTAAGCTGCCGTCAATGCGGATGGTTTCAGGAGCGTTGATGTTTCCGTCAAAAACAGCTCCGACGCCGATCAGTGTGCCGATTGTCTGTGTTTTTCCAACGTCAGTATTTTTTTTCCTCATGATTTGTTCCTCCCTTTAGTGCATTGCATTTTGCGATGCCTGTGTTCATGTACGATTTCTCAAAAGAGTTTCTCTCGGAAACTCTGAAATGAGCGAAGCTCATTTTTTAGCTATAGGACTTTCATTATCCCGAAAGAATCCGCTTCGCGGATTCTTTGAAAGATTGGTGCACCTGCGCCAATCTTTTTTAGCCCTTGGTGTCCATAATGGAGAGCGGATCGATCCATTCGTCTCCGAACAGTACCCCATAGTCCAATTCCGTGCCCTCTGAAGTGATTGTGAACAGGGAATCTCCTTTATTTACCTGTGCACCCTCTTCCACTTTCAATTCGGCATTCAGTCGGTAGAGATAGTAGGTTGTATAACCGCTTTCATGCACGATCTCGATCATGTAGCGGTAGGTGTCATCCGAACTGATCGACCTGACCGTGCCGTTGCCGGCTGCAATAACATCGGTCCCCGCCTCAACGGTGAATGAGGTGTACGGGTGCTCGTCAGAAAAGGTGGAAGTGATTACTCCTACACCGGAGGACGGATATAAAGTGGGAACCAATGCCTCCGCCGCTTCGCGTTCCGCTGCTTCCGCCGCTTCCCGCTCGGCATCTGCAATTGCCTGCAGCTCCTGTTCGCGCGCGTCTAAATCTGAGCGGACCGTGGCAAGCTCATCCTCCAATGCCTGTTTTTCCTGTGCCCATTTGTCTTTTTCGTCTTCCCATTCCGAAACGAGCCGTTCTTCGGCAAGCTGTTGTTCACGAAGCTTTTGCCGCAGTCCGCTCTCGTCCCGCACTTGGGTCAGCGCCTGATAGCTGAGCCATCCGGCAGCGGCCAAAATCGTAAAAACGAGAACAAACAACAGATGCAGCGTAGAGCGTGCAATGCGAAAGCGCCGATTGCGTCTGTCTATGTTGGAGACAAAAAGTACGGAATAGGATTCCTTGCGTTTATGTCGTCGGTTCTTCATATCGCAAAACCTCCCTCGGAGTCCTGTAAGTACTCGGTACGCATATTATAGTAGCAAATCGCAAGAAAATCAAATAGAAAATGCGTTTTTGGGGGTAGAAATTACCGCGTTTTGGTAAAATAAGGCGATGGAAAGCACTCTGCGGCGATTTTTTCTCTTGTTTTTACCGGGGAGGCACACTATAATGGGAATGCAGGAATCCGGCGTGCGGGAGTGCAAAAGCGCGCGTGTCGGAAAAAGGAGACCGGATTTGCGGGCAGCAGAAAGGCATGAGTATCGGTTATGAAAGTAGTATTACAAAATTTGACAAAAAAATTTCCGAACCGCAATAAAAAGGCGGGCGGCGAGGTCGTTGCAGTGAATGATTTTTCATTTGAGATTCCGGACGGGAAGCTCGTCGGGCTGCTCGGGCCCTCAGGCTGCGGAAAAAGCACGACGCTTTTTATGATATGCGGGCTGCAAAAGCCGACGAGCGGTAAAATCTTTTTCGGCGAGGACGATGTGACGGATTTACCGCCCGAAAACAGGGGCGTCGGCGTGGTGTTCCAAAATTATGCGCTCTATCCGCATTTAACAGTCAGACAGAATATCACGTTTCCGCTGGAAAATCTCAAGGGTGAGGATAAGCTCACGAAGCAGGAGATGCAGGACAAAGCATATGAAGCGGCAAAGCTCGTACAGATCGAGGAATTGATGGACAGAAAGCCGAATGAGCTTTCCGGGGGCCAGCAGCAGCGCGTTGCGATCGCGCGTGCGATGGTGAAGATGCCGAAGGTGCTTTTGCTGGACGAGCCGCTTTCGAATCTCGATGCGCGCCTGCGCTTACAGACGAGGGAGGAGATCCGGCGCATTCAGCGGGAGACGGGCATTACGACCGTGTTTGTGACGCATGATCAGGAGGAAGCGATGAGCATTTCCGATGTGATCGTTGTTATGAAGGACGGCGAAGTGCAGCAGATCGGAAAGCCGCAGGATGTGTATGACGATCCGGTTAATTTATTTGTTGCGAAATTTTTGGGCACGCCGCCGGTTAATCTCTTTGACGGCGAGGTGAAGGCGGGAACGCTCTATATCGGTGACGACGCCGTACTGTCTGTTCCGGGCGCAGCGGACGGGGCTGTGGACGTCGGCATCCGTCCCGAGGGATTTCTCTTAAAAGAAGACGGCGCATTATGCTGTGCGCTGACGGGTGTGGAGGTCATGGGACGCGACATCAGCGTCGTCTCGACGAATCCGCATGCACAGAGCAAGGCGATCCGCTCTATCATCAACGCGGAGAATAAAGTGGACACGGATGCGAAGGACGTCCGTTTTGCGCTAAAACCGAATAAGGTGCTCTTGTTTCAGAAAGAGACGGGAGAACGGATTTATTTTTAATACGCAGGAAGGCATACGGATATGTCAAAGATTAGTTCCTATGATGAATATATTGAAGAATTAGATGGGCGGGGCGACGTCATCGTGTTCCGCGGACAGGCAAACAGCGAGTTTGTGCTGATTCCGTCAGGACTTCGCGGAGACCACATTCGCATTGCGGACAGTCAGATGTTCCGCTTTGTCGATGAAATGAAGCAATTGTTTAATTTTGATGAGCTGACCTGTATTGAGATCGCGCAGCATTTTGCGCTTCCGACGAGAATGCTCGATTTCTCCTATTCGTTTGACGTGGCTTTGTTTTTTGCATGCCATGACGCCAAGGGACGGTACGCGGAAAATGACGGCAAGGTGTTCATTTTTAATAAGAGTAAATATGAGCAGGCGCTCAGGGAAAGAAGAAAGCTTTCCAGCGAGGTCATCCGGAATAATAAATTTCTGTATGAATGGCTGCAAAAATACATAGATAAGGAATCAACGCTCATGGGGAACGAGGGCGTTGATATGCCGATCTTTGTGGATGCGACGCAGCAGTTCGACCGATTATATATGCAGAAGGGGTTGTTCCTGCTCTGGGGGCGGGACGAATGCTCCCTTGAAAAAATACTGGAAAATGAACGGATACCGATGTCGCAGCTCATCGATACGATCACGATCAACGCGTCCGCCAAGCCGCGTATTTTGTCCGAGCTTGCAAAAAAGCACATCAGCGAGGATACACTATATATGAACATCGGAAAAATCAAGGATTTGGTTTATCATATCAAATATGGAGATAAACCAAAACAGGAATGAGGAATCGTATGGAAAAAAATAAATTGAAAGGCTGGCTGTATCTGCTGCCCGCCATTCTGTTTTTGGGATGCTTTATGGTATATCCGCTCATTGACGTATTTGTGTATTCGTTTGAGGAGAGCTATAATTTTGCTTCCCAGACCTATCAGGGAACCGGTGGTTTCAATTTTGCGTATGTTCTGCATGATACGTATTTTTTGCAGGCGGTAAAAAATACCTTCCTCATGGTGATCATTACCGTGCCGCTCTCAACGGGCATCGCGCTTTTGATCTCTGTGGGATTAAGCTCCATCAAACCGCTTCGCAGGCTTTTTCAGACGGTTTATTTTCTGCCGTATGTGACAAATACGCTTGCTGTCGGGCTTGTCTTTATGATCCTGTTCAAAAAGACGGAGTATACGGACGGGCTCGTGAACCTGCTCATTCATTGGTTCGGCGGAGAGTCGGTCGATTTCATTTCCGGACCGTACTGGGCGAAAATGTTTGTTATGTGTTTTTATATCATATGGGTCGTCATGCCGTTTAAGATCCTGCTCCTCACAAGTGCGCTCTTATCCGTGGATCAGAGCTATTACAACGCGGCAAAGGTGGATGGCACGTCGGGCGCGCGTATTTTTAGAAAGATCACGCTGCCGATGATCTCGCCCACGATCTTTTATCTTGTCATCACGGGCTTTATCGGCGCGTTCAAGGAATACAGCGACGCTGTCGCATTGTTCGGGACGAACTTAAACGCTGCTGGAATGAATACGATCGTCGGATATGTGTACGACATGCTTTACGGGGACAGCGGCGGCTATCCGTCGTACGCTTCCGCCGCGGCGATCATACTGTTTGTGATCGTTTTGACCATCACCTGTATCAACCTGCTCATCAGCAGTAAGCATACAACGTACAATTAAGGAGGAATCCTTCCATGGCGAAAACGGATACTTACCAAGAGATCGAGCGCACGGCGGCGCGGCGCAAAAAAGGCATGCGCACGACCACCTATATCCTGCTCACATTGTGGGCGCTCATCGTGCTGTTTCCTTTTTACTGGATGTTGCTGACGAGCATCAAAAGCTACGGTGCGTACAACTCGGAATATATTCCGCAATTTATTACCCTGTCGCCGACGCTTCAGAATTATGCGGATGCGTTCAGCGCCGTCCCTCTCGGCAGATACCTGCTCAACACGTTTATTTTTACGGTGGCGACGACCGCGATCATGATGGTGGTCATCACATTGGCGGCGTTCGCGTTTGCGCGTCTGAACTTTCGGGGAAAAAATCTCGTGTTCACGCTGTTTCTGGCGCTGATGATGATACCGAACGAGCTTGTCATCATCACGAACTTTGCGACGATCACAAACATGAACATGCGCAATTCGTTTTTGGGATTGATCTTACCGTCCGTCACATCCGTTTTTTATATTTATCTGTTAAAAGAGAATTTTGCGCAGGTGCCGGATTCGCTCTATTATGCGGCGAAAGTGGACGGCACCTCCGACTTAAAGTATCTGTGTAAGGTGATGGTGCCGATCTGCCGCCCGACGCTCATTACGATCGTGATCTTAAAGGTGATCGAGTGCTGGAATTCCTATGTGTGGCCGCGCCTCATCACCGACGACGAGCGCTATTTTCTGGTGTCGAACGGCATTCAGGAAATCCGGGAGAACGGCTTCGGCCGCGAGAATATCCCTGCGATGATGGCGGCGGTCGTTGTGATCTCGCTGCCGCTCATCGTGCTGTTTCTCATTTTCCGTGAAAAGATCATGGCGGGCGTATCAAGAGGGGGGACAAAAGGGTGACAAAAAAAAGAAAGACCGTTCGTTATTTGCTGTTATGTCTGCTTTTTGCATCCGCCGCGCTGCTTGCGGGCTGTCATGGGTCGAAGGGGCTTGACCCCTTTGGGATGCCGGAGGAATTCGACACCTCAAGAAATTATACGATCACGTTTTGGGCAAAAAACGATACAAACAAGACGCAGACGGACATTTACGAGCGGGCGATCGCTGAGTTTGAACAGCTGTATCCGAATATTAAAGTGAATCTGCGTTTGTATACGGATTATGGAATGATCTATAATGACGTCATTACGAATATTTCCACGAATACGACGCCGAATGTCTGTATCACCTATCCGGACCACATCGCAACTTATCTGACGGGAACAAATGTTGTGGTTCCCTTGGATGAGTTGTTTGCCGATGAACGCTATGGTTTCGGAGGGAGCGAGGTGCGTTTTGACACGGTGGCACAGAGCGAGGTCATTCCCCGCTTTTTGGAGGAGGGCGCGTTTGACGGGCACTATTATGCAATTCCGTTCATGCGTTCCACCGAGGCATGCTATGTGAATAAAACCTATGTGGAAGCGCTGGGCTATACGCTGCCGGATGTGCTGACATGGGATTTTGTGTGGGAGGTGTCCGAGGCAGCTCTGGCGGCGGACGCGGACGGAAATTTTGTCGTCAACGGACAGAACGTGCTGATCCCGTTTATCTACAAATCCACGGATAACATGATGATCCAGATGCTCAGGCAGACGGACGGTGACTATTCCACGGACGAGGGGGACATTCTTCTTTTTAACGATACGACGAAGGCGTTTCTCTACACGATTGCGGAGCATGGAAAAAGCAGGGCGTTTTCCACGTTTAAGATTTCGAGTTATCCCGCCAATTTCCTCAATGCCGGGCAGTGTATTTTTGCGGTCGATTCCACGGCGGGCGCGACTTGGATGGGAACGGATGCACCGCTTCGGGACATCAGTGATGAGAAGCTGGTGCAGTTTGAGACCGAGGTCATGACGGCCCCGCAGTTTGACCCGGGTGCGCCGCAGATGATCTCGCAGGGACCGTCCGTGTGCTTATTTAACAAGTCCGACCCGCAGGAGGTATTGGCGTCGTGGCTGTTTGCGCAGTATCTTTTGACGAACGATGTGCAGATCGCGTATGCCGAGACGGAGGGGTATATCCCCGTGACAACGAGGGCGCAGAACGCGGCGGAGTATACGGACTATCTGGCGAGGGGCGGCGAGGACAACGCCCTGCACTATGACATCAAGATCAAGGCGGCAAAGCTGCTGCTTGACAATATTGACAATACTTTTGTTACGCCTGTGTTTAACGGCTCGGCATCCTTGCGCAACGCCGCGGGGCAGTTGGTCGAGGAGACGGTGAAGGCGGTCAGGCGGGGACAGACCGTGGATGAGGCGTTTATGGAGACGCTCTATGCCGACACGACAGCACTGTACCGCCTAGATCAGGGCGGGTCGTCCGCGACAGGAAAAACGGACTTAGGTCCGCTCCCGAAAACGGCGGTTGTTCTGCTTGTTTCGCTGGCGGTCGTATGGATTTTGATCATACTCTATGTCATTTTGCAGGCAAAAAAGCAGAAAAGCTATTGATTTCAAAAGAAATCTATTGATTTCTTTGCGATAGTTGAGTACAATGTCAACGTGTGATTGTTGATGGGAGTTCTGAAAGAGACTTCCGCGCATAAAGAAAAAGAGGAGAGAAAAAAATGAAAAAAAGTGTGGCATTGATTTTGACGTTTTCCCTGATGCTTGCGCTTGCAGGCTGCGGTGGAAAGGGTGATGCAGGAAGCGATGTAAAGTCCGAGGGTGTTATGACCTATGCGGAGTACATGGCCGCGGCAGTGGACGACCAGGTTGTCGTAGAGACCTATGTGCAGGCAAAGCAGTCCTGGTGGGATAATACGGCGACGATTTATACGCAGGATAAGGACGGCGCATATTTTATTTACAATATGGCTTGCTCCGAGGCGGACTACGATAAGCTGACGCCGGGTACGAAGATCAAGGTAACGGGCTATAAGGCAGAGTGGTCGGGCGAGGTTGAGATTGTTGACGCAACGTTCGAGATCGAGGACGGCAATTATGTTGCATCGGCGCTTGACGTAACGAGCATGCTCGGATCAGATGACCTGATCGCACATCAGAATGAATTTGTATCGTTCAAGGGGATGACCGTGGAGGATGCGGGCAACGGCTCTGCATTCATGTATAAGTGGGACAATTCCGGTACGGACGGCGACGATCTGTACTTCAATGTTTCCTTAAACGGACAGACCTATACGTTTACGGTAGAGTCCTATCTGTGTGATAACACGACGGATGTTTACGCTGCAGTCAAGAATCTGCAGATCGGCGATGTAGTCGATATGGAAGGTTTCTTATACTGGTATGAGGGCGTGAATCCGCACATCACATCCGTGACTGTAAAGTAATCGGATAGAAGGATTAGTATGTAAAATGAGCGATACATTTGCCAAACGGCGGGGTACCGCTCATTTTGTTATCATTGGCATAAAGAGGAAGTAAACCATGAGGTATCAGATACGGCATGCGCTGGTGCAGTACGGCGCGGATACGATTATAGAGGATGTAAATTTTGAGATTCACGATCATGAGAAAATCGCGGTGGTCGGACGGAACGGCTGTGGGAAGACAACGCTCTTAAAGCTGATCAACGGCGACATTACCATGAATAATTTGGACAGCGACGAGACGTGCGGCATTACGATGGCGGGAAAGCAGGAGATCGGTTTTTTACATCAGATCAGCTTTCCGGACGCGGATTTAAGCGTGGAAGAGGAGATCAAGAAAACCTTCGCCGCGGTGTTTGCCTGCGAAGCGCGCATGAAAGAGATCGAGTGTCAGTTGGAGAGCGGCACCGCGCAGCAGGACGCAGAGCCGCAGGACGAAGAACAGCGGCGGCTGCTCGGCGAGTACAATGCGCTGCAAAGACGGATGGAGGCGCTCAGAGGATATAGCTGGCGCAGGGACATGGAGATCATGTTTCAGCAGTTTGGTTTTGCGCTTGCGGACTTACAGCGCCCGATCGGGAGCTTTTCAGGCGGGCAGCAGACGAAGATCGCGTTTATTAAGCTGCTGCTCTCCAGACCGGACATCATGCTCTTGGACGAGCCGACCAACCACCTTGACCTGAAGACGATCGAGTGGCTGGAGGATTATTTGCAAAAATATGACAAGGCTGTCGTTATTGTTTCGCATGACCGCATGTTCTTGGACCGCGTGATCGATGTGACCTATGAGATTGAGTACCACCGCATCAAGCGTTATCCGGGCAATTACAGTGCGTTTATGAAGCGCAAGGAGGAAGACCTGCAAAAGCAGGAGAAGGATTATGAGGCGCAACAGAAGGAGATCAAGCGTCTGACAGAGTGGATCGAAAAATGGAAGAACACGCCGACAAAGGTGGCATCCGCGCATTCTAAGCAGATGATGATCGAGCATATGGTGAAGATCGAGAAGCCGAGGAGGTTTGACACGAAAACCTTCCGCGCCATGTTTCTGCCGCGCATCGAAAGCTATACGGAGGTATTGAATGTCAAAAACCTAAAGATCGGTTATGACAAAGAGCTTGCGGAGGTTTCTTTTTTATTGGAAAAGGGGCAAAAGCTGGCAATCCTCGGAGAGAACGGTATCGGGAAATCGACGCTGCTCAAAACGCTCGTCGGGCTGGTCCAGCCGCTTTCAGGCAAATTCTCCTTCGGTCACAATGTGGAGTGGGGGTATTTCGACCAACAGGAAGCGGTCATGAAAGACGCGCCGCCGGAGCAGACGATATTGGATAATTTTTGGGAGGAATATCCGAAGCTTTTGCGCGAGCAGGTGCGGGGCGCGCTCGGTGCATTTCTCTTTTCGGGGGAGGATGTCATGAAGCAGATGGGGCAGCTCTCCGGTGGGGAGAAGGTGCGATTAGAGCTTTGTAAAATGTTTTATCGCAAGCCGAATCTGCTCATTTTGGATGAGCCGACCAACCATATGGATATGGCGGGAAAGGATGCACTCGAAAAAATGCTGGGCGATTTTCCGGGGACGATCCTGTTTGTTTCGCACGACCGCTATTTTGTGAGCCGGATCGCAACGGGCGTGCTGGAGTTTGACTTGGGTGAGGTGCGGCAGTATCGGGGCGGCTACGAGGAGTACTTAGAGGAAAAGCAGAAGCGCATGAGCGGTATCGTGAAGGATACCGTGCGGGAGAAAGGAAGCCCTGCGCAGGAAAAAAAGAATACCGCCGGAGAGAGCGCGGGCGCGGTACGTGCCGGACAGGACGCGGCAGGGATAAGCGGAAGCAGTGCGCGGGATGATAAAGGCGCAGCAGGGATGAACGGCAGCGGGAACGCCGCCAAGAATCCGACGTTGGATGACGTATTTGACAAAAAAACATATTATAATCCGGGAAAGATTCTGTCCCGACTCAAAAAGCAGTTGGAAAAGTACGAGAAGCAGCTTGAGGAGAGTGAGGCGCGGGCGGCGGAGCTGTCCTTACGTCTCATGGAGCCGGAGCTTGCCTCGGACTATCAGAAGCTGATGGAGCTGCAGGAGCAGTTAGACGGCGAGGAGCATTTACAGGAGACGCTGTTAGAGCGGATGATGGAGACCGAGACCGAATTGCAGGAGATGGAGCAGGCATAGGGTAGTATGGATGAGAAGTTATTTAGGATACTAAAAAAGGTATATTATAAAAAAGACGAGATCAAAGATGAAAAAGGAAATAAAATACGAATCAAAACAGGGGATGTATTTGATCTGAAAACAAGTACCAGACAGTATTCTTTAGAAAACCTTTCGCCGGAGGAAATCCTGCATTTACAGAAAAGCGGATTTGTTGTAAATGACATTGTCTATGATACACATGACGATAATATTCATAAATTAAAGGAAATAATCGGTAATCCAAATCTGTCATTGCATAATGTACTTTCTGCTTATATTGCCGGGTTTGGGAGTTTTCCAAGGGGACGGCAGCCGATTATGAGCTATTTATTCGCACATGCAGTGCCGTTTCATCATTTTTGCAATTCGCAGGGGAGAGAAATATGCGAAATCTGCACGGTAAAAAGGGATTTTTGGTCCGAAAGAGGAAAGGAAATATTTCGCAGATATTGGGGATATTCATGGAATGAGTTTGCTGATCAGTTTTATATTGATTTAGAAGAATTTGTGAAATTGCCCCCACGGACAGCTACGGAAGAAGATTTGCAGATTTTCCGCTCCGTAATTGATATGATACGGAATGCGCCGGAGGATGAAACACCCGGACAGTTGGAACAACGGATCAAAAAGTCGAAACTGATTCCAAACTGTGAAAAATATAGGCTGCGGGGGCAGCTTATGACATTAGCGGAGCTTGGTGTTATGTATAATCCGTTTATCAAACCATTATTTGATGGTTTTACGAATTCTAATACCCGCTGCGAGATAGGACGAAAAGTGCCGGGAGGCAGCCGTTCAGATATCATCCTTCCGCTAAGCGGCTGGCGCGGCAAATATGGAATCTGTGAAGAACGGTTTGGGGAACTCTTCGGCTCGTTCTATCGAGAATGAAGGTCTAAGGAAGCGCTGATTAAATCAGCACTTCCTTAGTGCCTCCAGCAGATGCACACGGATTTGCAGAGAAATTTGCCGCATTTTCTGCAGAGCTCAGAAAGAAGGAGAGACAACATGGACGTGCAATGTCTGATCGTGGACGATGAGGTGGAACTTGCGCAGATGACCTGCGAGTATTTTGAGATGTTCGGCGTAAGCTGCAAGTATGTGGAGTCGGCGCAGGAGTGCCTTGCTTTTTTAGCCGAAAACACGGTGGGACTCATTCTGCTTGACATTAATCTCGTGAACGAGAGTGGATTTTCTCTGTGTAAAAAAATAAGGGAAACCCTGGATATTCCCATATTATTCATCAGTGCGCGCGACAGCGACAGCGATGTGCTGATCGCCTTAAACATCGGCGGGGACGATTATATCAAAAAGCCCTATTCCCTAAGCGTGCTGCTTGCGAAGGTGCAGGTTGTCTTAAAGCGCATGGAGGCAGGAAGACGCGCCGCGGAGAGCATGAAGAGAGAAGCGGTGCAGTGGGAAGTGCTCGGGATGGGAAGCGAAGGGGAGGATGACGCTGCAGGAAGCAGGACGGACGCGGGGCAACAGGACGCTCCGCTCCGCCTTGCGGAGGAAAAGCTGTGCGTGTACCTGAAAAAGAATAGGACAGGTGCGGAGGAACAGGAGATCCCCTTAAAAGCGAAGGAGTTTGCGCTGCTCAAATGCCTATATGAGCACCGCGGAACGATCGTGACGAAGGAGCAGCTGTTCCTTTCGGTGTGGGGCGATGCGTTTTACAGTGACGGCACCCTGAATGTCCATATCAGAAGGCTGCGCGAAAAGCTGGAGGAGAACCCGTCCGACCCAAGGCTCATTAAAACAATCTGGGGAACGGGATATATGCTGGAAGGATGATAAAGACGTCCGCCGGCATGGTGGAAAGTGCAGGCTGTTAAGGGGCGGAGTTGTCGGCACGACGTGCTTAGGGAGAGGAAATAGATTGAAAAATCAGAGATTTTTCAAAAACGAACTAGTTCGTTTTGCAAATATTGTGCTTACGCCCAAATTCGCGGGCTGTTGGAAGCATGGAGGATTTTCATGACGAAACTGCGGTATTGGTTTTTCTGTTATCTGGCAGTCATGCTTTTGCTTTTACTGTTCATCGGATACGGTTTTGAGAGAACGGACGCGGAAGGCAGAGACATGGTTTTTTATCATGAGCAGCGCATATTGGTACAGCAGGCGCTGCAGCGGGGGGAGAACCGGGAGCGCGTGGAACGGGAATACGGCTGCCGGATTCTTCTTTTTTCGGACGAGGATTATGAGATCGCGCTTGGCGGGGCGTATCAAAATGAGGCGCTCATCATGGATCTGATATGGGAACGAGAGCCGGAGACAGCCCGGCAGGACGGGGGAGCGGCCGGCAAGATCGTTTGGAATGTGTCCGAACAACGTTATCGGAGCATGGAGCGGGTATTATACAGGCGCATGCTGATCATGTGGGGGATTGTGCTGGCTGGCGGTCTGTTGTTGTTCGGCTTTTTTTATGTACGCTTTATCCGTCCGTTTACACAACTGCAGACATTTGCGAGGCAGATCGCAAAGGGAAATCTCGATTTTCCGCTGCCGATGCGGAAGCGTCAGTATTTCGGCGCATTTACGGAAAGCTTCGACCTGATGCGCGAGGAGTTGAAGCGGGCGAAGGAGAGCGAGTATCAGGCGAACCGCAGTAAAAGGGAGCTGGTCGCGGAGCTGTCGCATGATATCAAGACGCCGATCGCCACGATCCGGGCAACCTGTGAGGTGTTACAGGTCAAGGAACAGAATCCTGATACAAAGGCAAAGGTTGCCGTCATTCATGCGAAGGCGGGCATGGTGGATGCGCTGGCGAACAATCTGTTTCAGGCAAGCTTAGAGGAGCTGGAGGTCCTGAAAGTGGAACCGGCGGAGGAGCAGTCCCCGTGTATTCGCGGGATGTTTGAGGAATTAAAGGATTACAGCGAGATCCATATAGAGGGGGATGTGCCGCATTGCCTTGTGTGGATGGACAAGCTTCGCCTGCGTCAGGTCATTGACAATGTGGTCAGCAATTCATGGAAATATGCGGGTACGCCTGTGACGGTTACTTTTTTTGAGACGGATCAAAGCCTCGGGATTCGGATCCGGGACGAGGGTACGGGCGTGGAGACGGACGAGCTTGTCCTGCTCGGCGAGAAATTTTACCGGGGAAGCAACGCGAAGGGAAAGAGCGGTTCGGGACTCGGGCTGTATCTGGCCAAGCTGTTTATGGAGCGGATGTACGGCGGTATTCAGTTTTGGCAGGAGGGAGGCTTTGTTGTGGAGCTTTCCCTGAAAAAAGTGTAAAAGATAAAAAAGCGGAAGGGAAAAGCAGTAGGCAAGACGAAACAATGAAATAGGGGCAGCAAGAAACAGCATCCAAGCCATAAACGGTTTAGGTGCTGTTTTGCGTCAGGATGAAAAAACTTGCACATGTTGTCAGATTTTAAGCGGTTGAAAAGTATATAGAGTAGAAGAACAGAAGGAGGTCATTTATGAAAAAAGGAATCTTATATCTGGCAGCGATCGTATTTCTTCTTGGCTTATCGGGCTGCGGTAAAGAAAAGCTGCCGGATACTTATATCGAGGGCAGCGATTTCCAATATATGCAGATGGACAGCGCGGGAGAATATATGAACGTTCAGCAGGGGGAAGAGGGATATTATCTCCGGCATGGAGATTATATTTATTATCTGGATGAATCATTGGGAGAAATCATGCCCCTCTGCAGCCGGGTTGAATGCCTGCACGACAAGGAGACGGAGCAGAGCCGGAAAGAGAACTGCAATGCTTATGTGGAAAATGACAATGATAACAGCAGGGGGATCGCTTACTGTAACGGATATGTATATTGCCTTGATGGAGTCACCTGGTATGATCACGGAGATACGCTGACGCTGTATCGGATATCGGCGGACGGTTCAAAGAAAGAAAAGGTTTATCAGTGGGAGGATGACAGGCGCATTGTCCGGTGGATCGTACATAGGGACGTATTTTATTATGCAGAGCAGAAATTCGTGGAAAAGGAGGAAGAAGGAGAAACGGAGCTGATCGAGATTGATACCCTGTATGCCATGGACTTGACGAAGGCAGTGCTGCGCTCGGAAGCGGTTTATACTGTCAGCAGTGAGGAAGTGATCCAGCCGGTGATTGCGCATATAAAATGCTTTGGGAATTATCTGTACTTTATGTTTAATGGGGTGAAAATGATAGAGTCGGACAATAGCTACCAGATGTTCGTGACAGGATTTGTCTATGATATGAAAAGGCATGAACTTAGGGAGTTAGGGGTGCCGGGCATGCAGGAGGAGGATCAGGTCAGCGACATTAAATTTTGGCAAAATAAAATATTGTTTGAGGTAGTAACAGGGTATGACGATGATTATTTCAGGCAGGAAACAGTCTATATCGCCAATCTGGACGGCTCGGATGCGGAAGCTTATCTGCAGGATATCATGGGATACAACTATTACAGCGATGGGCAATATCTGATCAAAACAGATGCAGTAATGGTATTTCTGGCATCGCTGGATCTTGGATATTGCGATTATGATAAAGAAAAAAGCACCTTTTGGGTGTATGACAGTCATCTTGACTTCGTAGATTCGTTTGCCCTGCCGCCTGAAATACAGAGCCATGTGATCGATGCCCCGAGAATGGGAAATGCGGAAGAGATGTATTTATTGTATGATGATGCGCAAAATCCGGGGGAATGGGGAGTATTGCGGTGGGATAAAAGCGGGATCGGCAGTTATGAGGGCGGTGAATTTACTGTGACTGTTATCCCATATGGCGGAGAGTAATATGAGAATGATAAAGTATGAGCTCATGAAGCTTTGGAAAAAGAAGCCGGTAATCCTGATGTCCCTGTTGCTTTTGGCAGGCAACCTCTTTCTGATCGTTACCTATGAGAAAAATACGGAGGAATTTTTTTATATCCATACGCAGGGGGAAAATTATCGTGCTTTTTTAGCGGGGAATGAGTCGGCGGATGTCGACGGTTATTACCGGCAGGGGCAGGAGGCGCAGGAGGCATATCTGGAGACTTACTCTGCGTTTATTGATGAAATGGAAGCGCGTGCCGACAGGATGAGGGAGGTTTCTCTGTTCCAAAACAAAGAGAGTTATGTATATCGGAATCTGGTGAAGAGCGTGATGGATTTTGCACCATTTTCCGGCATTGTCTTAAAGGCGGATTCTTGTTACGGCGTGAATGCAGCGGCAGGATATGGCGGCGGCATTCTGTTTGTACTGATATTTTTGGCGCTTCAAGGTTACTATGTCCTTTTCCGGGAACGGGATCAGAATCTGCTCTTATTGCTGAAATGCAGCAGGAAGGGTCATGTGCCGCTTCCTGCCGCAAAGCTGGCCGCTATGGTCTTTTCGTCGGCGGTGTTTACGGCGCTTTTGGAGTGCGGCACGATTTTGGCGTTTGGGTGGATGTATGGATATGGGGACATGGGAAGGGCAATCCAGTCGGTACCGCTTTTTCGAAACTGCACCTATATGCTGACCGTTGCGGGAGCATTTGCGGCAATGATGCTGATCCGGGTGCTGATCGCCGTCGTGCTTACCTGTATTTTGTTCTGTGTCGGTATGGTGTTGAAAAATGAAATTTCAGCGGCGGTCTTTTTGACCGCAGTTTTGGGGGCGGAGTATTTTTTCAGCAGAGTTTTTTCTATCAGCGGCGTATTTGGAGGAATTAAGACCATCAATCCGTTTTACTGCTGGAATATGGGGCAGGTGCTGGGCGAATATTACAACCTGAATGTATTTGCGTATCCGGCAGGGAAAAACCTGCTTGCTTTGCTGACAGCCGCAGCGCTGATCATAGTCCTGTCCGCGGCGGGGATGTTTGTGTTCCATAGAACCTGTCAAATAAGGGCGGAGAGCCGGGTGGAGGTTTTTTTCCAATGGCTCAGGCAGCAGACGGGACGTTTTGACCGGCACCTCAGTCTGGTTTATTACGAATTCTACAAGGTAATGATCCAGCAGAAAAAGGGGATTGTATGGATCGTGTTGTTTCTTTGGTGGCTTTCGGAGTTCTCCGGCGTCTTTGCCGTAAAATATTACGGGGATGCAGAAATCGCAGCATACCATGTGTATTTGCAGAACCTGCAGGGGCGGATCACGGAGGAAACGTATGCGTATCTGGAGGGGGAGGAGGCATATCTGGAGGAGCTCAGGCAGGCGGTTTTTTCGCCGGAGACGGACGAAACCATGAGGCAGATATATTCGGCGGAGCTTACGATGCACGAAAGAGGATTTGCTTTGGTGCAAAAGCAGCTTGCCTTACTGGAGGCAAAGCCGGGAGATATCGGGGATAAGTATTTACTGGACGAGCTTGCATATACAGAATTATGGAAGGATAGCGGCACGGACATTGTGTTTTGGTTTATTGGGACGGCAGCGGCGCTGTTTTTTGCAGTGAGTATCGTGAGCGTGGATGAAAAGAAGGAAATGCCGGTGCTGATATGGTCAACCAAAAACGGAAGGGAGAGGCTTAAAAAAAGTAAGGCATATTTTTCGGCAATCTGTACCGGTGTTCTTTTTCTGCTCGTGGAGACGCTGCTGTTTTTGCGCTATTACCGGATCGATCATTTTTTGACGGCAAAGCAGAAGCTCTGTGATTTTACCATGCAGGATTTTACAAGCAGTATGGCGTTGGGGATCATGATAGCGTGCGTATTTATCCTGAAGGCATGCAGCTTTTTTGCGGTCAGTCTGTTCGGGAGGAAACTTGCAGGGGTTATGAAAAATGAGATGGTGGCGATCTTTACCGGGATTGGTGTTTTGGGTCTGACGGCCTTGGTCCTTTATCATTTTAAGTGGGATTTTACCATGATATTCCTTGCGGGGGTAAAGAGGTAGGGATGCGCTGCGGGCAGTAGGGGATTTCGAAGTGTATTTTGGATAATGGAGGATAACGGGAGACAACATGGAGCTGAAATTGGAAGGGATCACAAAGAGCTATAATAAGGGGAAGACCTATGCGGTAAACGATTTTCATGCGGGTTTTACGCCGGGGGTATACGGGCTGCTTGGACCGAATGGCGCGGGGAAGAGTACGTTGATGAACATGATCACGGACAATTTAGATGCCGATTCCGGCAGCATTACATTGGACGGGGCTTCCATAAAGGAAATGGGAACAACTTACCGGAGCCTGCTCGGTTATATGCCGCAGCAGCAGGGCGTTTACGATGATTTTACCGGAGAGAAGTTTTTGTGGTATATGGCGGCATTAAAGGGTCTTGGCAGGAAGGATACAAAAGAGACGATCGAACGGATCCTGGCGGTGGTAAACCTGCAGGGGGACCGCTATAAGAAGCTGAAGTCTTATTCCGGCGGTATGAAGCAGCGCATCCTGATCGCACAGGCGCTGCTGAACGATCCGAAAATCCTGATCATGGACGAGCCGACGGCAGGGCTTGATCCGAAGGAGCGCATCCGGATCCGAAATTTTATCAGTGACATATCCAAGGATAAAATCGTTTTGCTTGCCACACATGTGGTATCGGATGTGGAATCTATTTCAAAGGAAATCCTGATCATGAAATCCGGAAGGGTAGTACGGCAGGGAACGCCGCAGGAGCTGCTTTCGGAGATGGAGCACAAGGTGTTTGAGGCGTTGGTGACGCCGGAGGAGCGGAAGGAGTACGAGGGAGCGGGCTTCAAAATTGCCAACGTCGTGCTGACTGCAGATAAGGTATGTCTGCGCGTAGTTTCCGATATCCGGCCGGATATCGGAGAGGTTCATGAGGTGCGGCCGAATCTGGAGGATGTGTATCTTTATTTTGTGGAGTAAAGGATGGAGGATGTCTAAATTCTTTATAAGAAAAATCGCTGAGGCTGTACAGCTTCAGCGATTTTTTTGTATGATGAATCATGAGAATTTTCGTAAAATGCCGCACATTCCGCACGGCGAAAACGTTATACATGATGAGAGGAGGTTGTAAGCGGTGAATGATCTGGCTGACATTTATGACAAAATATACCGTTTTTGCTTTTATAAAGTGAGAAATTCCTCTGTTGCCGAGGATATCACGCAGGAAACCTTTCTCAAATATTTCGGGCAGCAGTCAAAAATACGGCGCGGCGGAGATATGGCTTATCTGTACACGATCGCCAAGAACCTGTGTGTCGATCACTTCCGGCGGAAGCAGGCTTTGGATTTGGCCGATGATTACCCTGTGGAGGATTTCACGGAGCAGAGAGAGATCAAAGTAGCTGTCCGAGGCGCGCTCGAAAAGCTTGACGAGCGGCAGCGCGAGATCATTGTTTTGCGGTACATCGGCGAGCTGTCGGTGAACGAAACCGCATGTGCCGTGGGAATTTCAAGATTTGCGGTATATCGTCTTGAGAAAGCTGCCATAAAAGAATTGAAAAAACTGATGGAAGGAGTGTTGTAGTATGAAAATCAAGGAGGCTCTGCGAGGTGCTTTTACACCGCCTGAGCCGCGAAACAAGGACAGGTTTATCAGTTCGATACGCTATCCGAAGCTGTCCTATTCAGAATTTATTTTGTCGCAGATAGGCTATATCCGCAAGAGAGTGTGGCTTTTTTCGGGGGCAGTGCTGTTGATGGTGATCAGCGCGGTGTATGTGATTCCGCAAAACGAAAGGTATCTCGTGTGGATCGTATCGGCGCTTATCCCGTTTTTGGCATTGATGACGGCAATGGAAATCTCGCGCTCCGATATTTTCGGAATGTCGGAGATCGAGGCAGGGTGCAGATATTCCATGCCGCAGCTTGTCGGCGCGCGAATGATCATTCTGGGTGTATGTAATTTCGCGGTCATATCGGCGATAGCGGTCATTCTTGGCTTTTTTTCGCCGCTTGGCATGATGAAAGCGGCCCTGTATATTTTAACTCCTTATATCACAGTCAACGGAATATCTCTTGTTGTTTTGGATAAGGTCACAGGCTTAGAGTGCGTATACATCAGCACTGCGGCAACGCTCGGCGTCAGCTTGACGGGCATATTTTTATTAGGCGGGATTCTTTTTGATACGCACTTTGTAAACACCTTATACACCGTGCTGTGTGCAGGCGGTGTGATCGTGACTGCGGTTCAAGTCAGAAAAATAATGAATGGAAGGGATGATTGTTATGGAATTAGTAATTGACCGCGTGACAAAAAATTACGGCAGCAAAATTGCCTGTGACAGAATATCGACGACGCTTCACAACGGTGTATACGGACTTCTGGGCGCGAACGGAGCGGGAAAAACAACGTTAATGCGAATGATGTGCGGATTATCTAAGCCGGCATCGGGAAATATCTCCTACAATGGGATCGACGTTTCACGGGAGGAATACCGCGATATTCTCGGATATCTTCCGCAGAATTTCGGATATTATCCTGAATTTACTGCGCGGGATTTTATGATGTATCTTTCCGCGCTGAAGGGCATTCCCAAAAGCAGGGCGAAAGCAAAGACCGCCGAGCTGCTGGAGATGGTCTCGCTGAAAAACGAGGCGCGGAAGAAAATAAAAACATTTTCGGGAGGTATGAAACAGCGGCTCGGTATCGCGCAGGCAATGCTGAACGATCCGCAAATACTGATACTCGACGAGCCGACTGCGGGACTCGACCCCAAAGAACGAGTGAAGTTCCGCAATATGATTTCCCGTATGGGCGCGGACAGAATCATCCTTTTATCTACGCATATTGTGTCGGATATCGAACATATCGCAAACACGATTCTCGTGATGAAAAGCGGTCAGCTGATTCACGAAGGATCGCTCGATGAGATTATTTCGGTCATAGACGGCAAAGTCTGGGAGTGTATTGTTTCCTCAGAAACCGCCGATGAGCTCAGCTTGAAATATCCGCTCATCAATACAAGAAATGAGAACGGCGGTGTATTTCTCCGCCTTGTCAGTGATGAGAAGCCCTGCGGGAACGCAGAAAATGTGCAGGCGACTTTAGAGGATCTGTATCTGTATTATTTTAATGAAGAAACGACGGAGGGATACGCGATATGAATTTGTTTTTTGAACTGGTAAAGTTTGAACTGAAGAAAATCCTGAGCAGAAAACGCACCGTGATCGTGCTCGCGCTTGTTATGATCGTTGGGGCCCTCAGCGTTTTCGGCATTATTATAGGAACATATTACTATACGGACGAGAACGGCGGCGAGGTTGCTATTTCAAGATATGAGGACGAGATGATAGAGCGTCACAACGGCGAGGCGCTTTCGGGCAGAGTCATAGACGCCGATTTGATCATGGAGGCGGTTGAGGCTTACAAAAGTGTAGTACCGCTTGAAAGCGGAAATTACATCGGCACTTTGGAATATCAGAATCATGCGAGAAAATACAGCGAAATTTACGGTATCGTACGCATGACATTTCATCTAAGCAGTTTAGAGGAATTTCAGAACCTGACCCGCGAGCAGGCGGAGCAGTTTGACGCTGTGCGCCGCCAAAATATGGAGCAGGCAATGATGAACGGTGCGGGTAGTGAAAATGTGTGCAGATATCGGCAAAAGTGTCTGAATAACTCTCCCGCGTCCCTGACCTATGAGTATTGGGGCGGGTATTACAGATTTGTTACAATCATGTTTACAACTGCGGTCATGGCGGGTGCAGCGATCGCAGTAATGATCTCGGGCATTTTTTCTGATGAGTACACAAGCGGCGCCGACAGTCTTATCCTTTCGTCAAAGCATGGCAAGGGGCTTGTGATCGGCGCAAAATTGTTCACTGCGTTTTTGCTCTCGGCAGCGCTGATTGCGCTGCTATCGGCAATCAGCCTGGTCGAGTCGTTTCTTGTCTGGGGTGCAGGCGGAGCAAACGGATCTTTGGAATTGGCGTATGGTGTTTTTCCATACCCGATCACGATCGGGCAGGCCGCGCTGTTTTATTTTATATGTATGCTTGCAGGCTGCATCATGTTTGCGGCAATCACCGCACTGTTTTCTTCAAAGCTGAAGCTGCCGTTTAACACCATTGTGGTCATGATCGCGCTGCTGATCGTTCCTTTATTTATCGCCGTTCCCGAAGGAGCGCCTGCCTGGGTAGACTGCCTGATAAATCTCCTGCCCATAGGGATGTTCACTTTTTGGCATGTGATGCTTGAATTTCAATATGAAATACTCGGGCTGGTAATTCCTCCGTATATTTTCCTGCCGGTATTTGCATTGATCGTTACCTGCATTTGCTCGTATTTTGCCTGCCGCGGTTTTAAGGGGCATCAAATAAGCTGATCGACCTATTTAAGAATCAGTTAAGAAACGGACAGGAAATAGGTTAAGACTTTGTAGGAGAATGCTGTTACAATGAGACAAGGGTTAAGTAAGACAGGAGGATTCGTATGAGCAGCATTTTAACAGCAAAAGATTTATGCAAGACCTTTTCCAATGAGAGTGTGCAGCAGCATGTATTGAAAAACTTAAATCTCTCTGTGGAGAAAGGAGATTTTACCGTCATCATGGGAAATTCCGGTTCGGGAAAGAGCACACTGCTTTACGCGCTTTCGGGAATGGACCGACCGACGCTCGGGAGCATTTCCTATCAGGGGGAAGAAATATCCCATCTCAGCAACGATGCCCTTGCCGTGTTCCGGCGCAGGCATTGCGGCTTTGTGTTCCAGCAGAATTATCTGAATGATACGATGAGCGTACTTGACAATATTATTGTGTGCGGGCTTTTGGTCGGGAAAAATCGTCACGCGGTCGCGGAGCGCGCAAAGGAGCTGCTAAAGCAGGTTGGCGTGCAGGAGCAGTCGTTCCGCAAATTTCCGACGCAGCTTTCGGGAGGCGAGCAGCAGCGCGTTGCGGTCGTCCGCGGTATGATCAACGAGCCGGAGATATTGTTTGCCGATGAGCCGACGGGCGCACTCAATTCGCAGAATGCCGAGCATGTACTGAATCTTTTTACGGAATTGCACCGTAAGGGACAGAGCATTGTGATGGTGACGCACGATATGAAGTCGGCGAGGCGCGGCAACCGCGTTCTTTACTTAAAGGACGGCGTGATCACGGGAGAACTGAATCTCGGCGTATACGAGAGCGGGGACGAGAAGCGGCACGCCGCATTGCGCGGGTTTTTGCAGGAAATGGGGTGGTAGTGTGAGAAGAACTTCTAACGCTCATGCCAATGGGCATTTCGCGTAGAAGTTCTATGTCTCACACTGAAGAATACCCAAAATGCGGGTATTCTTCTCATTATAAATTTGTGCTGACACCCAAATTTGCAAAGCGAACTTGTTCGCTTTGGTGTTGGCAGCATGGAGGTGTTATATGGAGGCGCTGTGGTTTATCATTTGGAATAATGTGAAAAAGAAAAAGAGGGACGTTGTGGTGTTGTTTTTTTTGATCGCGCTTGCGGCGTTGTTTCTCTATGTGAGCGTATCTGTCTTCGCGGGCTTGAACGGTATGCTGGATGCGGCTTATGAGCGCGCGCATACGGCGGATATGATCTATGTTACAAATCAGGGGGGCGACCGGATACCGGATATTTTTAAGTCACAGGAGGAGGTTGTGGAATACGAGGCATCCGAATGTCTGTATTTTGTCAGCGCTGATTATCGGAAAGAAAATGAGGAAGAGTCGCAGCAGAGCAGCGCGTTCTTCTTCGGCAGGATCGAGGAGGAGCGCACGATCTGCACGCTGGCGGGCTGCGAGCATGTGACCGCACGCGAGGACAGCATCCTGCTCCCCTATTATCTGAAAGCGGCCGGCGGTTATGCGGTGGGCGACCCGTTTTATCTTTTGATCGGGGAGACGGAGTGGGAATTTCATGTGGCGGGCTTTGTGGAGGATCCGCTGTTTGCCACGCCGATGAATGTGACTGTGTTCAGCTGCTATATCAGCAGTGCGCGGTTTCAGGAGATGCAAAAAGAAAACGACGCGGCGCGTGAGGGACAGCGCAGCATATGCTATAAGGTCCGGCTGCGGGCAGGAGAGGACAGCATTGCCTTTGAGCATAAAATGTCACAGATTCTGGTGACGGAAATACCGGAACTTGGAAATTCGATGAATCTGGGCATGAACTGGACGACAATGAGGGGCGGTGTGGCGATGCTGTCAAAAATCAGCATGGGTGTCATGCTTGTCTTTTCCCTGCTGCTCATTGCGGTTGCACTCATCATTGTTCGTTTCAGTGTCTATAACTTTTTGGAAATGAACCGCAAAAACACGGGAATTTTACAGGCAGCAGGTTTTACGACAAGGCAGCTTCAGAGCGCGGTCATGCTGGAAATGGCGTTCCTTGCTTTTTTGGCATCCGTAACGGGCATTCTGTTTGGTACTTTAGGGAGCGGTCTGATCGGCAACATCCAGGGGATGATGCTCGGTCTTGGCTGGAATCAGAAATTCCATACCGGAGCGGCGCTTGTGACAATCGCAGCGTTGATGATCATTGTCTCCGGCGTGGCGTGGTTTTGCGGACGTGCTTATCGGAAGACGCCGGTTTTGGATGCGCTCCGGGGCGGGATTTCGACACATAATTTTAAGCGCAATCCGTTTCCTTTTGAAAAGAGCAGGCTGCCGAAAGCGTTTGTGCTTGCGGGAAAACATCTCTTTGGTGAAAAGGGAAAGACCTTATCGGTACTCTGTATTGTGACACTGCTTTCTTTTGCTGTGTGCATGGGCTTTGGCCAGTATGAAAATTTTGCGGTCCGCACGGATACACTGCTCAAGATTGTCGGTTTGGAGGTGGGAGATATTTCGGTTACGGGAGACGGAGTGGAACAGGCGAGCGAAGAACTTGCGCAGTGGGACGGTATCGAGAGCGTACTGTATTACGGTAATATATCCGTTCACATCGAAAGTGCGGACGCCGAGACGGAAGTGACCTGTGATTACTGGCGCGATCCTGAGGCGCTGCATAGCGAGATGCTCGTACAGGGCCGTCTGCCGAAATATGAGAATGAGATCGTGCTGACAACAAGTATTGCAAAGCGGCTTCATGTGAAGCCGGGCGATACCGTTTATGTGACAGGGGGCGGAGAGCGGCTTTCCTATGTAGTCAGCGGTATCGATCAAAAAATGAATAATATGGGCTTAAAAGCGATGATGTGCGAGGCAGGCGCAAAGCGCCTGATCGATACGGTGGAACTGGTGCAGGTTTATTGCTATCTGGAGGAAGGGGTAACTGTTGCGGAGATGTCCGAACGGATCCTTGCGTATTTTCCGGAGCTGACGGTCGCGGATTCCGCAAAGTCGGTTGCGAGTATGATGAAAATGATCGTGTTTGTCATGGCGGCGATCTGTGTTGTATTTGTGCTGATCACGCTGTTTGTGGTCGTGCTTGTGGAAGTGCTGCTCATCAAGTCAAAGCTGATCAAGGAGCGTAGGAATTTCGGCATTTGGAAAGCGCTTGGATTTACGACGGCGCAGCTGATCGCGCAGACTATGCTCATGAATGTGCCGGTTATTGCGGCGGGTGCCGTTTTGGGGGCGGTATGCAGCAGCTTTCTGTTTAGTCCTCTTGTTGTCATCGTGATGTCGTTCTGCGGCATCAAACAAGTAGATATGTCAGTTCCGCCCATATGGATGCTCATTTCGATTGTGGGCATCGTGCTTGTCGCGCTTGCCGCTTCCTTTCTTTCTTCCGTCAGGATCCGGAAAATCGAGCCGGTGTCCATGCTCATGGAGGAGTAAGAAAGAACGCTGCGCATTCTTTTCGGAAGAATTTGTTTACACAAATTCTTCGAGAGCCTAAGAGATTTCCAATATGTAGAAGAAGAACGCACAGCGTTCTTTTTCTACATATTGCCCAAATTTGCTTGACGTGTAGAGAAAATTTTCGTATAATCAGCACAAAGCATATATTCTTTGACGGATTATTTTCGGGTGCGTCAGCCATTTCTGAAATTGATCCGCGTCAGACGGCATTCTGCCGATTTCTAGATATTACCCTTTTCAATGTAATCTATGCTTTACCCGCAACAAATCAAAAAGCATAGTGCATGGAAATTGAAAAGAGGCGGACAGGCTCCTGTTTTCGTGCACTATGGGAACAGGAGGAAAATGAGACAATTGGAAGAATTGAATCTGGTGGATAACTTTCTGGTGAACAGTCTGACGAGCCACCAAGTCTACGGAGAGCCTGCAGCGCGCTGCATCTTGGAGTGTATTTTGGGCAGAAAGCTCGGAAAGATCAGGGTGATCCCGCAGCGCATTGTGCAGGGGGAGGACACGGATAAACACGGCATCCGAATGGACGTGTACCTTGATGAGGAGGACGGAGAACTCTTCGACTTAGAACCCGACAACAATGATGGAAAGAAGGACGTTGCCGCCCTGCCGAAAAGAGCGCGGTTCTATCATGCAATGCTGGATGCAGGAAGCCTGCGGGCGGGAGAGAAATACAGTGTTCTCAGGAATGTGATCGTGATTTTTGTCACAACCTATGATCCGTTTTCCCTTGACCGGATGGTCTATACGATCAAGAACGGCTGTATCGAGGTCCCGGAGTTACCATATGAGGACGGAGCGAGGACAATCTTTCTTTACACGAAGGGAACGAAGGGGAATCCACCTGAGGATTTACGGGAGCTTCTGCATTACATGGAATATTCGTCAAAAGAGAATGCAAAGACAGAGAACTTACAGAGACTGCACGAGATGGTGACGGCAGTCAAGCGTGACGGAAAGGTAGGGCTTGCCTATATGAAAAGCTTTGAGATTGAAGAGCGGATACGGGAAGAAGGACTTGCGGAAGGAATAGAGAAAGGTGTGATTCAGGGGAAAATAACTGATATTTTAGACCTGCTTAACGATTTAGGTGAGATATCGCCTGCATTGAAAGAGCGGATCACATCTCAGAGGGATGGAGAAACGCTCCGTTCATGGTTAAAGCTGGCGGCAAAAGCGGAAAGCGTTGCGGAGTTTACAAAACAAATTTGAAATGATATATAGAAAGAGTGGGACCAAAGATGATGAATATTATTGAGAAAAATACAAAGTTCAAAGGTGAAAAGACACACCATAAGCTTTCGACTTTTTGTGGCCAAAATATTGACATAGATCCACAGCTTGGTATAATCAGTTCGTAGAAAATATCGACGTTATTTTAATAGTTGAGGAGATAAATTATGCTGATACCACACTTACATTTTTGTGACAACTGCGAAGAAGCGATTGCTTTATATGAGAAGGCGTTCAAAACAAAAGCCGAAAGTATCGTATACAGCCGTGATTATGCACATATCGTAGACAACTGTGACGATGAACCTAATGAATATCCAGACAATAACAGAATAGCGCACGCTGCTATGAACATCCACGGACAAAAAGTTTTTCTGAATGATAGATTTGGGAACAAGGACAAATCTCTTGATTGTGCTGTTCACTTAATTGTTATGTTTCCATCTGTCGAAGAACTTCTTGCTTGCTATGAGTTTTTCAAAGAAGGAAGCATAATTGTTGACCCGTTCGAAAAATTACCGTACAGTGAATTATCGGTTAACTTTGTTGACAAATTTGGTGTGCAATGGGGTTTTATGACAGAGTAACATTACAACTGAATACCCGCACCCATTACAGCGGCACATGGAGGCAGTAAATCTGAAAAAGGTTTGCTGCTTTTTTGCAGCCATTCGGCAAATTAGAACTGCCCGACGTATAAAGCCCGACCTGTCCGGCAGTCAGTTGTATAGGAACGGCAGAATTTTTTACACTTCTTTTACTTCTTTATCCCACATGAGAAAAAGGGAGCGCTTGTCTGCGGACTTGCGCGCAGACCACTTTTTTGGTAAACTAAGGAGGTGCTGATTTGATCAGCACGGCTTTTGGTATAAATCGAAAAATACGGGCAAAAAGCGGCGGATGAATGGGTGATGCGATGGAATGGGGCGGAAAAGACGGCAGGAATCAGGCGTTCGGGCAGGCGTTATCCGATTTTACATTTGACGTGGCGTGCGGAGGCGCGATCCGTCATCTTGCACATCTCGGCTACACGGCGAAAGAGATCCATGAGCGTTTAAGTTTTCCGGTATCCTATGAGCGTGTGCGGCAGGCATACACGAAATATCTGCTGGACACGGGCGTTCTGCTTCGGGAGAAGCCGGATGCGCATCAGGAGACGCCGACGTATACCTACGTGCAGGAAGAAGGAAAATACGGAAAAAAGAGCTTCCGCCGTGTGAAAAAAGAGCCGGAACCCAAGGAAAATGAGGAGCGCACCTATGTCGCATGTGATTTTGGCAGGATGCAGTCTGGGGACGGTTTTGCAGCGCTTGGATTAAGTGCGAAGCAGCGGGAATATATAGAGGGAATCTGCTGGGAAAAGCAGACCATGTACCATCTTGAGAATGAGAGGATGCGCGGAATCGTCGAAACGCTTTCAGCGCAAGACATCGGAGGAGTTTATGGACGGGAAAAAAAGAAGACCAAAATGGATGAAGAGACTGAATTATGAGTTTGACAAATATATGTCAAAAGGGGTGGGCGCGCAGTTTGTCATGCTGCTGCTTGCCGCGTTTGTCGTTGTTTTGTTCTTTGGCGTTGCCGGTTCATCGTTTGATAATGAGGAAACGACGGCGGGCGGGGTATGGAGCAGCCTCATGCATCTGATCGATCAGGGAACCATTACGGCGGATGGCACAGCCAATAAGCCGCTGCTCGCGCTCATGCTGGTCGTGACGCTTTGCGGCATGGTTCTGATGGGTGCGTTGATCGGAATCATCGGCAGCGCGCTGGATCGGAAAATGTCCGATCTGCGCAAGGGGCATTCACAGATCATCGAAAAAGATCACACGGTCATCATCGGTTTTGATTCGAGTATTTTCTGCATCCTGGAGGAATTGGTCGAGGCAAACGCCAATCAGCCGCGCGGCTGCGTGGTCGTTTTGGATGATGTCGATAAGGAGGAGATGGAGCAGGCGATCCGGGAGCATTTTAAGGGAGAGGGCTTTCGCACGACGGATATTATCTGTCGGAAGGGAAAACCGACACAGGAGAGTTTGTTTGAAATGGCATCGCTGGAAATGGCGAAAGCGGTCATCGTCAATAATGATAACGATTTTTATGTGCTGCGGATTCTTCTTTCCGTTACCGCGTACCTCAAAAATAAGAAGGGCACGATGAAGGGACGGGGGCCGAATATAACGACGCTGCTACATAATAAACGAAGTATCGAGGCAGCGAAGATCGCGACCGAGGAATTCCGCGCCCAAACAGAGATTTTGTATTTTGAAGATCTGCTTGCGCGAATCATGGCGCAGGTCTGCCGGCAGCCGGGCCTTTCCCTCGTACTTGCCGAGGTGTTCAGTTACCAGAAATCGGAGCTGTATTTTGAAGCTCATTATAAGGATGGGAAAAAGTTTGTTGAGAAGGATACCGTATTCGGCGATCTCATCAACCGCTTTGAAAACGCGGTACTCGTGGGAGTCAGAAGAAACGGCGGAAAAAAGGAGATTGTGATCAATCCCGAAAACGATATTGTGATCCATCCGGAGGATGATCTGATCCTGCTCTCGGATGACGACGGAGAGGTGGTCGCGTTTGATGAAAGCCGTCCGCTGCCGGATGAGAGTCATCTTGCCAATGTGATCCCGTTGGAGGACCGCAAGGAACTGCATGTTCTCGTGCTGGACTGGAATACGGCATTGAAGGACATTTTATGCGGGCTGGATGATTTTGTGAAAAAGGGTTCGACCGTGCTGATCGCTTCCGACCGTGATTATGATGTCAGCGTGGTACAGCCGTTGTTAGAGTATATCGACGTGTCATTTATCCAATGTGATATTTTTGATCCGGAGATTCTGCAGGATTTAGTAAACGAAAAGGTACCGGGCATCACGAATGTGCTGTTAGTCTGCGAGGATGGTATTCCGGAGGAGGAAGCGGACGCGCAGACGGCGATGCTGCTTTTGCATCTGCGAAGTCTGGTTGAGAAGTTTCCGGGAAAGATCAATGTGACGAGTGAGGTGACGATCGCGGAGGATCAGCAGCTTTTGAAAATTGCGAAGGTCAACGACTTTATTGTCGGAAGCGAGATCGCAAACCGCATTATGGCGCAGGTGTCCAATGAGCTTGACCTGCATGTGATCTTTCGGGAGCTGCTTCAGTCCGAGGGCTCCGAGATTTATATGAAGCCTGCAGGAAATTATGTGAAGCTTGGCGAGCCGATCTCTTTTGCGGCGATCACCAAGATCGTCAGGGACAATGCCGAGGTCGCGATGGGCTGGAAGTTAAATGGGGATGATGATGTGACCCTTAATCCGTCCAAGCATGATATGGTGACGTTCGGCGAGGATGATACACTTGTTATTTTATCATTAGGGGAGGAATAAAACATGGCATGGTATGATGAGGCGGTATTTTATCACATTTATCCGTTGGGACTTACGGGAGCGCCGACGGAGAATCCGTACGGAGAGGTCGTGCATCGGCTGAACACGCTGATACCGTGGATCGAACATTGCAGAAAGATCGGGTGTAACGCGTTGTATATCGGACCGCTGTTTGAGTCGGTGGGACATGGCTATGAGACGACGGATTATAAGAAGCTTGACAGCAGGCTCGGTGATAACGGGGATTTGACGGCGTTTGTGAAGGCTTGCCATGAGCAGGGGATCAAGGTCATTTTTGACGGCGTGTTCAATCATGTCGGACGTGATTTTTTTGCATTCCGGGACGTGAAGCAGAATCGGGAAAATTCTGCGTATAAGGACTGGTTCTGCAACGTGAATTTTTGGGGGAACAACGAGTATAACGACGGATTTTCTTACGATAATTGGGGCGGTTACAATCTGCTTGTCAAGCTCAATCAAAGAAATCCGGCGGTGAGGGATTATATCTGTGACGTGATCCGTTTCTGGGTGAAGGAGTTTGATGTTGACGGAATCCGCTTAGATGCGGCGGATGTGCTGGATTTTGAATTTATGCGTGCGCTGCGCGGCGTTGCGAATGAAGTAAAGTCGGAGTTCTGGCTGATGGGAGAGGTCATCCACGGGGATTATACCCGCTGGGTAAACGAGGGGACGCTCCACTCCGTAACGAATTACCATTTGCACAAAGCGCTTTATTCGGGACATAACGACCATAATTATTTTGAGATCGCGCATACGGTGACGCGTCTGTACGGGATGGGAGGAAACCGTCCCGACGGGCTGAAGCTTTACAATTTTGTGGATAATCATGATGTGGAGCGTATTTACACGAAGCTGATGAACAAGGCGCATTATACGCCTGTGCATGTGCTGCTCTATACGCTGCCCGGCGTGCCGAGCGTTTATTACGGATCGGAGTTCGGGATAGAAGGGAAAAAAGAAAAATTCTCGGATGCATCGCTTCGACCGGCGATTGCGCTTGACGATCACAAGGATGCGCTGACAAATAATGCCTGCACGAAGCTGACTGCGGCGCTCGGAAAGATCCGACAGGCTTCGAAAGCGCTGTCCTATGGTGATTACCAGCAATTGCTGCTGACAAACAGACAGTATGCTTTTTCAAGAAATACGCAGAATGAGACCGCCATTGTCACGGTCAACAATGATGACAGTGATTATGTGATGACGGTTCCGTGCGGAAGCGGCACGGAATTTGTCGGCGCGCTGTCGGGACAAAAAGTTTCCGCGGTAAACGGGACGATCTGCGTCAATGTCAGGGCAAATTCGGGAGAGATCTGGCTGACAAACGCGGACGGTATTTCCGTATCGGATGCGGAGGAAGCAGCGATGCGGGCGGACACCGGGACAGCCGGAACGGACGGTGCAGGAGAGCATGCGCAGGAGAGCGAAGCTTTTGCAGAGACGTGCGAGCCGGTGACGGGCGCAAATTTTACCGGAGAAAGCTGTGTGGAGCCGTGGTGTGAATTGAAAACGGAATCAGACGCTGCAGGGGCATGTGCCGGCACGTGTGAAGCTAAGGCAGATGAAAATACTGCGGGGACGGATACGGCGGCAGGCCGAGTGAAGACGGAAGCGGATGCCGCGGAAACGGCGAAGGACGAGGCGCATGAGGCGATGAACCGCGCCTGTGACGAAGCGTTTGAGCGGGGAAAGATTGCCGGACTTCAGGAGGCGATCCTTGCCATCATGGAAAAGAACGGCAATGTGACCGACAGAATGAGGCAGGATGTTTATGATAATGTATATCATGATTCTTTGATCAACTGGGTAAAGAGTTTCCGATAGAAGGGAGCGGTCAGATGAAATACAAGAATCCCGTCATATCCGGTTTTTATCCGGATCCCAGCGTATGTGCCGCAAACGGTAAATACTATATGGTGTGCAGTTCCTTTCAGTATTTTCCGGGGGTACCGCTGTTTGAGAGTGAGGATTTGGTCAACTGGAAGCAGCTCGGTTATGTGCTGACGCGCAAAAGTCAGGTCATGCTGGAGAACATCGGAAGCTCCGGGGGTGTTTTTGCACCGACCATCCGGTATCATGAGGGACGTTTTTATATGGTGACGACCAATGATACCACGCATCAGAATTTTTATGTCTATACGGATGATATATACAAGGAATGGTCCGATCCGGTCTATGTTGCACAGGGCGGTATCGACCCGTCGCTTTATTTTGAAGATGGCCATGTATATTTTATGAGCAACGGCTGTGATGATGCAGGCGTGGGAGGCGTGACCCAGTGTGAGATTGACGTTGCGACGGGCAAAAAGCTTTCGGAAAGCAAATGCATCTGGAAAGGTTCGGGCGGACGTTTTCTGGAAAGTCCGCATTTATACCACATCGGCGGGTTCTACTATCTGATGGCGGCGGAGGGCGGTACGGAGTACGGTCATATGATCACCTATGCACGCGGCACGTCCGTGTGGGGGCCGTTTGAGAATTACGCGCATAACCCCGTGCTGACAAACCGCAACAAAGCGCCGTTCATCATTCAGGGGATCGGACACGGCGATCTGATCAAAGATGATTGCGGGGATTGGCATATTTTTTGTCTGGGATTCCGGCAGATGCATCTGTGGCGTCCGTATCATACGCTGGGGCGCGAAGTGTTTTTGATCCCGGTGCGTTTTGATAAGGACGGCTGGTTTCGTGCAGGCACGGACGGAACGGCTGATTTTGAGTATGAGCTGGAAGGAACGTTTACCCAGCAGATCACAAAAGAATATACGTTTGAAAACACGGAGTTCGGAATTGACTGGTGCTATCTGCGTCATCCCGATGAAAGCCGCTACGAGCTGTCCGCGGACCGCGCGGTTTTGTACGGCGGCGCGGATACGCTGGATGATGTGGCGTCGCCGACGTTCCTCGCCATGCGGCAGAAGGAGTTTGCGTTTCACCTGTCGGTTCAGCTGAAATTTGAAGCGTTGCCCGCGGCGGAGTCAGACACAGCGGCACTGCGGTCAAAAACGGCGGCGGAGTCGGGCACAGCGGCATTGCGGTCAAAAACGGCGGCAGAGGCGGACAACGAAGCTGCGCCGGGATCTGCAGACGGGCAGGCCGACAAAGCGCTGTGGGTTTGTCACGATGAGCAGTGTGCGCGGATGCCCGAGGCGGGAGTCACGCTGTATTCCTGTGAAAACGAGCACTACGAGGCCGCGATTATCAGACGGCGCAGCGCGGATAACATGAATGGCGGAACAGACGCGGGCGCGAAGACAGGCGCGGACGCGCGGGCAGATGCAGGCGGAACGGCGGCAGGAGACTATGAAGTCATCCTCCGCCTTAATATCGGCGGCATCAAACAGATACAGGCGGCGCTCCCAATCCCGACGGACAGCGCAAAGCTGATTGTGAAGGCGGAGAATACCGCGTATCATTTTTTTGTGGAAACGGATGAAAAGGAGTTCTACCTTGGAACCGGGCAGGCAAAATATTTATCGAGCGAGGTCGTAGAGGGCTTTACGGGCGTCATGATCGGCTGCTATGCCGTGGGCGGCTGCAGGGCGGAGTTTACGAAGCTGAACCTGACCTACGGGGACAGGGATGATGAATGAGGTCGGATATGAAAACTTCAAGTGAATTGCAGGCAAAGCTGCGCAGCATCGATCATCGGGGTTATCCCGCATACAAGGATCTGCGCGGAGAATATGAATTTGGGGGCTATGTGCTTTCCATCGATCATGTGCAGGGGGATCCGTTTGCGGCGCCGTCGCGCCTCTCAGTGCATGTGCCGATGGCGAAAGCGGGGTTTCCGAAGGAATATATCGGGGAAAAAGTAAAAAGGATCACGTTTCAGGATCATTTGACAAGGCTGTTTGCGCATGAGATCAGGGGCGGCAGTTTTATCGCGAAGGGGTCGGGAAAGAGCGGTCTGCTTGCGGTATCGCGCTGCGGGCAGGAAGTGCTGGAGCGCACGGCGTGCCGCGCGGATGAGAAAAAAATCATCGTGCGTTTTGAGGCCGGTTTTCCGGCGAACGGACGCTCCGTGAATGCGGGCGAACTGGAAAAAATATTGTTCCGCATTTTGCCGGACTGTGTGCGGAAAAGTCTTTATTTTTCTAATATAGACCAAAAGGCGCTTGCCTCAGCGATCGCGCTTTGTGAGGATCAGCAGTATATCCGCGATAGACTTCCGCAGATGGGACTGTGCGCGTTTATTGCGGATGGTGCGGTTCTGCCGAGACAGAGCGGGGTATCGGACAAACCGCTGCAGGGAGCGGTACCGTTTTGCTCTCCGGAATCGCTGAAAGTGGAGCTTGTGCTGCCGAATCGGGGAAAAGTAAGCGGTATGGGCATCCGAAAAGGTGTCACGCTGTTCGTGGGCGGGGGCTATCACGGAAAATCGACGGTCTTACAGGCAATTCAGGACGGTGTCTATAACCATATCGGCGGGGATGGCAGGGAGCTTGTCATAACGGACGAGAGCGCGGTGAAGCTGCGTGCCGAGGATGGAAGGAGCATTGTCAATGTCGATATTACGCCGTTCATCAGCCATCTGCCCAATAAAAAGGACACGACGCATTTTACGACGGAGGACGCCAGCGGGAGCACCTCGCAGGCAGCGGGATTGATGGAAGCGGTTGAGAGCGGGTGCGGGCTGCTGCTCATGGACGAAGATACCTCAGCGACCAATTTCATGATCCGCGACCGTCTGATGCAGGAGGTAGTCAAGAGCGAGGAGGAGCCGATCACACCGTTTATTGAGCGGGTGAACGGTCTGTACGAGAGCAGAGGAATCTCGACTATTCTTGTGGCGGGCAGCAGCGGATCGTATTTTCATGTGGCGGATACCATCGTTCAGATGAAGGAATATGTCCCATTGGACATTACGGCGCAGGCAAAGGCGGCTGCGGACCAATTCGCGGTGTTCCGTACGGCGCAGGCGGAGTTCCCGGCATATAGCGGAAAACGATGCCCGAAGCCGGACAGACGTCTTCTCTCGGAGGAGCGCATAAAGATCAAGACGTTCGGAAAAGATGAAGTAGCGCTTGCCAAGAACAACGTGATACTGCGCGGACTTGAGCAGTTAAAAGACGAGGAGCAGACGCGCGCGCTCGGCTATGCGCTGAAAGCGCTGGAGGAAAAACAGTTTAACGGGATGCGGACGCTTGTGCAGGCTGTGGACGCATTGGAGGCGGACTTGGAGAAGGACGGTCCGGAAGCGCTGTTCGGGCGCGGAGAAGTCGCAGCGTCACTGGCAAGACCGCGCAGGCAGGAACTGTTTGCGTGCGTGAACCGCTATCGGGGATTAGCGTTTTAAGATTTGCCGGAGAAGCGCTTTCTTGGGCGTTTTCCCAAAAACGTCAATTGGCGATTGCTTTTTTTGACCATAAATAGTAAAATAAGGAATGAAATCGTGGAAAAAGCGCAGTCTATGTTGCAGGGAGGAGAAGCAATGGCAAAGAGAACAGCAAGATTTTATATCGCGATGCTCGTTGGAAAGCTTGCCTACACGACACAGAGACTGCTTGGCATGAACGCGACCTTTTTTCCGGGGAAGCTGGCATTGCAGATCTGCCCGGATTTTATGGGACAGGTCGGGAGGCCGGAGCATCTGATCGGTGTGACGGGCACAAACGGAAAGACAACGGTGTCCAATCTGCTGGTCGATCTGCTTCAGACGCAGGGGATTCACACGGCAAACAACCGCAAGGGCTCCAACACAAAGGCGGGAGTGGCGTGCGCGTTTCTTGTGAATGCCACGCTTTCAGGGAAGTCTAAGAACGATTGGGGCGTCATTGAGGTCGATGAGCGAAGCTCCATGCATATTTATCCGTTCATCAAGCCGGATTATGTGGTGTGCACGAATCTGTTCCGCGATTCCATCCTGCGCAACGCGCATGCGGAATATATTGCCGGGATCATATCGGCGTATATGCAGCCGGATACCAAGATGATCTTAAACGCGGACGACCTGATCAGCAGCGGCGTCGCACCGGACAACCCCCGCGTGTATTACAGTATCAGCCGTCTGCCCTCGGACACGGAGACCTGCCATAATATTATCAACGACTGCCAGATCTGTCCGAAATGCGCGGCGAAGCTCTCTTACGATTATGTGCGTTATCATCAGATCGGAAAGGCGCACTGTCCCAACTGCGGTTTTGCGTCGCCCGTGCCGGATTATGAGGCAGAGGTGCGCTTTGAACGTCAGGAGATGATATTAACGGAACGCGGTGTGCCGCAGATCTATAAACTCATCAGTGACAGTATCTTTAATGTTTATAATCAGGTGGCGGTAACGACGCTGCTTCGGGAAATGGGAATGAGTCCGGATGAACTCAGGGACGGATTTTCCAAACTGCATATTGTGGATACGCGTTATAATAAGACGAAGGTCGGCGGCATTGAAGTGATCGATCATATGGCAAAGGAGCATAATCCCGTGGCGTGCTCCGTGGTGTTTGATTATTTATCGAAGGAGCCGGGCACAAAGGAAATCCTGTTTTTGCTGGATGATGAAAAACTGCTGGAAAATATGACGTGGATGTATGACTGCGATTACGAAAAGTTGAATACGCCGCTTGTGAAACGCATTGTCGTGCCGGGAAACCGTGCAAAGGATCAGAAGCTCAGGCTGATGATGGCGGGGATTCCGGAGGAGAAGATCGTGATCGGCATGACGGACGAGGAAGCGCCGGGTTACCTTTCCTTAGACGGAACGGAGCAGGTATTTGTGCTGCATCAGTGCTATAAACCGGATCTCTCCCATAAGCTGCACCAAAGAATTGAGGAACTGATCAGGGAGAGAGGAGCGTGAGCGGCGCAATGGCCGATTCGGAGGAAAAAAAAGAGGTTGTTGTAGAAACGCTGTTCCCCGAGATCGCGAATCTCTACGGAGATCACGCGAATATCCGTTATCTGAAGCTCTGTATGCCGGAAGCGCGGTATGTGGAGGATGCATTGAGTGAGGAGCCATACTTTGCTGCGCATACACCGGACATGATCTATATGGGACCGATGACGGAGCGGCAGCAGGAGCTTGTCATAGAAAAGCTGAGGCCGTATCGGGAACGGATCGAAGAACTGATCAAAGCAAATGTACTCTTTTTGATCACGGGAAACGCGATGGAAGTTTTCTTTGATGGGATCGAAAATGAGGACAAAAGCCGGATCGAGGGGCTTGGCCTGTTTCATTATACGGCAAAGCGCGATATGTTTCACCGCTATAACAGTGCGGTCATGGGGCGGTTCGAGGGAATGACGCTGGTCGGTTTTAAGAGCCAGTTCACGCAGAGCTACGGCGATAACGGCGCGGAGTTTCTGTATGAGGTGACAAAGGGAGACGGCATCAACCGGGAGACGAAGCTGGAGGGCGTGCGGAGAGGTAGGTTTCTGGGAACGTATACGATCGGTCCGCTGATGATCTTAAATCCCGATTTTGCGCTGTATATTCAGAGACAGCTCGGGGCCGCCGAACCTCATTTGGTATATGAACAGGCGATGCGGGATGCGTATGAAGAACGGGTCCGGCAGTATGAGTCCACAGAGTTTGTGCTGTTATAGGCGCATCGCGGCATGGATGCCTGATCCGTGGATGTTTGATCCGCGGATGCTTGCCCGAAGATGTTTGATCAATAGAGAATACCACACTCTATTATCATGATAGAAATTAATCATCAAATCATTAATAAGGAGAGAGGAAATGGGAAAAGACAAGACGAATCTGACAGAATGTGAACAATTGGTAATGAAAGTCATTTGGGAATCCGATGAGGAATTGACCTTGCCCGACATCGTGAAAGGTGTGAACGAACGGTTTCAGAGGGAGTGGAAGCCGCAGACGGTGTCTACGTTTTTGGCGAGACTGGTGAGAAAGAATTTCCTGACTTCTTATCGGAGCGGACGCACGTTTTTCTATCAGCCGATCGTGAGCGAGAAGGATTACGGTGATAAGATGATCAAGAGATGCGTGGAGTTTTGGGGAAATAACAATGCGGGAGATCTGTTATGCGCCCTGCACGACAAGAGAAAGCTGCGCGATGATGAGATCGCGAAGATTAAGGAACTGATTAATGAACTTAGCTGAGACAATTATTTATGTGTTTTATGCCTTTGTGCTGACCACCTTGTCGGGAAGTGTGTTTTCGCTGCTGTGGCTGCTGTTAAGAAAGCGTTTGGGCACGGGGAGGGAAGTTCTGCTGTCGCGCTGTCTGCGTGTCGGGTTACAGTTCTATCTGGTTCCGGTGCTGTTCGTCGTCGTACTGTGGCGCAGGGGCGACAACATGCTGCTTCTGCCATGGCTGAAGGATACGGACCCTCGGATAAGGGTATTGGGTCGTTCGACAATGACTTTTTATCTGTCGATCGCACTGTTATGTATTTGGGCCGTCGGCATGGTCGTGGCGTTCATTCGATATTTGCGGGAAAGACCGGATCTGAACGACTTGCTGCGGTGCTCTAAGCCGGAGAGCAGACAGGATGTGCTGGATTGCTTTGAACAGATCAAGCAGTGTCTCGGGATACATAGACATATCGTTCTTTTGCGAAGCTGCGGGGACTGCGCACCGTGTACGGTGGGAATCGTTCGCAAGAAGGTCATTGTACCTGCCCGGAATCCTGAATTCAGCATGAGAGAGCTGGAAGTCATTTTTTCTCATGAGCTGATGCACTGTAAGCGTCAGGATCTGTTTTTCAAAGCGGAGTTTGTGGCGGCGAATATCATCCATGCGCTGAATCCGCTTGTGTATCTGATGAGAAAGTGCGACAATGACTACACGGAAACCGCATGCGATCAGATGACCTGCGAGGCGATGGAGGACGCGTTCTCCCATAAGGAATACTGCTCGACTATTTTGGGAATGGTCGTGCAGAAGAACGGCGAAAAGGAAGAGGTTGCACTGGGCATTACGGAGAAAAAGAATGCATTGCAGCAGAGAGTGGAAGCAATGCTTCAATATGAGGGGAGTGGAAAGATGAAAAAACAGATGGCAGTACTGCTGACGGCAGTGTTTGTCTTGGGGAGCTCCATGACGGCATATGCGGCAGGAAACGGCGTCGTGATGCTTCATGACGGACTGTATGAAGCGACAAGGTCGGTAACAAGTGAGGAGAACGTCTGGGTCAATACGCTGGAGGAGCGCGTCATAAGCGCGGAGGAATTCGCAGCTTATGGGAGCATCGTGGTGGAGGATGGAGTAGCAGGCATTGGCAGAGCGGGCGGCACGATCGATTGGGGAATGTCTTCCGGTGCGACCTATTCGACGACGGCATTTTTGGCGAAGGCGGGGGATGTAGTAACCATTAATGTATGGACGGACCCGGAAAATCAGAAGATTGAAGCCGGAGTGGAACGCGTTGGCGGCGGTGCGGTCTCGGTGACGGGAACGGATACGATCGCGCATCAGTTTACGATCTCGGAGGAAGGACATTACCGCGTGTTTATTAAGAACTGCAGCGGCATGCGCATCACCGTAGGTGGAGCGTTTACGCACTAACCCGTCCGAATTGATCGTTAGTCATACGGATATAAACGGCGGGCATCACAAAAACGCCGGATGAAAAAGAGCATTCCGCCATGGGGCGGGGGCTCTTTTTCGTTGTGTGCCTTGCGGCGCAAATTTCATGGTCCCAGAAGAATTCGCCTTTGGCGAATTCTTCGAAAGAATGGCGCCCTGCGCCATTCTTTTTTAGTCGTGATTGATGTCCATCATGACACCCACGATGCGTTCTAATTGTTCCATATTCATTTTGTTCAATTCCCGGACGGCAATCTTAATCTCAAGCGGAAATGCTTCGTCGGTGTTAAAAAATTCCTGTGGTGTAATAGTAAAATAGTCGCAGATCGCGAAAAAAGTATGCATGCTCGGAAGTGCCTTCTCGTTTTCGAGCTTATTGATGTAGCCCTCGCTTAAGCCGAGGGAGAGACTCATATCGCGGGCTGAGACGCCGGCATTGATCCGAAGCTGTGTCAGCCGCCGGCAGAAAATCGTTTTGTATTTGGCTTGAAAATCACTCATGGTCATCCTCTTTTCTGAACATAGATCTATAGTGCGTATTCTGTGTAATATTATATAATAGGAATCTTCAAATAATGAGGAATAATATTCGCTAAAAATAGAGATAAATAGAATTGCAGTGGATACAACTCGCAAAAGAGAGAATTAAATTCGATTCAAAAAAGAAATGTCAGAAAAAGAAAGCAAAATATCGGAAGGGATGCTATAATAAACTCAAAAAATCGAACGGACAAAGAAGGGCGAGAGGATCATTGATGAAAAGATACACTGACATACGAAAGCAGACGGACAATCGTTTTTTGAATCTCTATGAGATGGATGCACTCACGGAGAAGGGCGCGCCGTTTTCCTATTATTTTGCGAGCCGTAACGATCAGGATCATATCAAGGCGGTCACGCATGATCAGCATGCGGAAGGCATCGTGATCTATCCGGTCTTAAGGGACGAGCCGGACAAGATCGTGCTCATCAGACAATACCGCTATCCGCTTGACGCATGGCTCTACGAGCTGCCGGCAGGATTGATCGATGCGGGGGAGACCGCTGCGCAGGCGGCGGTGCGCGAAATGAAGGAGGAGACGGGACTTGCCTTTACCGTTTATGAGGGCGGTGATATGGCGTACCGCAGGGCGTTTTTCTTGGGAGCCGGCATGACGGATGAGAGCTCGCAGGCGGTGTTTGGTTACGCGTCCGGCACACCGCGGACGGATTTGCAGGAAGCGACCGAATCCATTCAGGTATTGCCTGCCGACCGCGCCGAGGCAAAGAGAATCCTGCGGGAAGAGCGGGTTTCCCTGCGCTGCGCGTATCTGCTCATGCAGTTTATACACATGGATGCAAAAAATCCGTTCGCTTTTTTGGAATAATGTGTATAATGGGGATAAAGCATAAAAGGAAAGGCATGATAATACGATGATCAAAGAGACATTAAACGGAACATGGCGGATGCGCCGGGTAGGGGACGATCAGGAGTATCCGGCGGCGGTGCCGGGCTCGGTGCTTTCCACGCTTTTGGATGCCGGAGTCATTTTGGACCCGTATGACCGGGACAATGAGTACCGTATGCGGGAGCTGTTTTGGGACGACTACGAATTTGTGAGGAATTTTGACGTCCGTGCGGAGCAGCTTTCCTATGAAAAAATAGAACTGGTCTGTCACGGGCTGGATACGCTCGCCGAGCTGTTCATCAATGGGACGAGCATTGCATCGACCTCGGATATGCACAGGACTTATCGCTTTGAAGTCGGCGGGCTGCTCCACGAGGGCGAGAATGAGATCCGGGTCGTGTTTTCCTCCACACTCCGCTACATAGAGAATTATCGTCCGGCAAAGGGCAAAGAGATCACGGTCATCCCGGCAGGAGGAATGCGGGGCAATCAATATCTGCGCAAAGCACACTCCATGTTTGGATGGGATTGGGGTGCACAGCTTCCTGACGCCGGTATCTGGCGTGACATGGAGCTGGTCTGCTACAGCGAGGCGCGCATTGCGGATGTGCGTATCCGTCAGCGGCATGGGGACGGCATCGTAACACTTCAGGTGGAAACGGCGCTTGAGGTCTTGGAGGCAAAAAATTATAAAGTGTCCCTGACCCTGACGCCCTCCTATTATAACGGACAAAAGCTGCCTGCGACCGAGGTGCTTGCAAAGACGGCAATCGTCATGGCGGGCAATTCACATCTTGCGATGGAGCTTGCGGTGGAAAAGCCGAGACTTTGGTGGCCGAACGGTCTCGGAGACCAAAACCTTTATCAACTGCATGTCAGCCTGAAGCCTGCGGGAGTCGCGGCAGGCGGCGCCGCGGCGCTTCAGATCACGAAAACCGAGCCGATCGACGAGCGGGATTACACGATCGGTCTGCGGACGCTCACCGTTTCGCAGGACGAGGACGAATGGGGGAGCGAGTTCTGCTTTCAGGTAAACGGGGTAAAACTGTTCTCAAGGGGCGCAAACTATATTCCCGAGGACTGCATTTATTCCCATATTAGCGAGCAGCGCATCGGCATGCTGCTTACGAGTGCGAAAAGAGCAAATTATAATACGATTCGTGTATGGGGCGGCGGCTACTATCCGTCCGATACGTTTTATGAGCTTTGCGACCGTTACGGACTCATTGTGTGGCAGGATCTGATGTATGCGTGCAACGCCTATGAGCTTACGGAGGAATTTGAGAAAAATATTGTGGCGGAAACGCATGATAACGCGGTACGCCTGCGTCATCACGCGTCGCTCGGCTTATGGTGCGGCAACAACGAAATCGAATCCGCATGGTATCATTGGCCGAGCTTTGCGCACGAAACACCGTATGTGCGTGCCGACTACATTAAGATGTTTGAATATATTTTGCCGAAGGCCTTAAGGGAAGCGGATGATACGACCTTTTACTGGCCGTCCTCCCCGTCGTCGGGCGGAAGTCTCGACAATCCCGATGACGCGAACCGTGGGGATACGCATTATTGGGCGGTATGGCACGGACAGCTTCCGTTTTCGGATTATCAGAATCATTTTTTCCGGTTCTGCTCCGAATTTGGGTTTCAGTCGTTTCCGAACTGGAAAACGGTGGAGAGCTATACGCGTCCGGAAGACCGTAATATTTTCTCCCGCGTGATGGAAGATCACCAGAAAAACGATTCCGCGAACGGAAAGATGCTTTACTATCTTTCTGAAAACTTCCGATACCCGAAGGATTTTTGCAGCCTGCTCTATGTAACGCAGGTTTTACAGGCGGTCGCTGTCAAAAGCGGTGTGGAGCATTGGCGGAGAAACCGCGGCCGGTGCATGGGAACGCTTTACTGGCAGATCAACGACAACTGGCCGGTCGCGTCATGGGCGAGCATTGATTATTTCGGGAGATGGAAGCCGCTCCACTATATGGCGGCGCGTTTCTATGCGCCTGTGGCGGGTTCCCTTGTGCGTCCGAATACAGGGGAAGGCGATTCCTGTCCGGTGGAGGCACATTGCCAGAACGAATCGCAGCACCGTGTTACGGTAGCGGTCGAGCTGTCCTTAAAGACCATGACCTATGAGGTGCTAAGGACGGTTTCGGCGGAAACGGTGGTAGAACCGTTCACCGCATGCTGCCTGTTAAAAGAGGACTTCGCGGACCTGCTGTTACAGGAAATTCGCACGAGCAGGCCGCCTGAAACCTGTGTGGATACGGCATCACGCCACACCCGCGAGGACGTGTTTGTGGAGGCGGTCTTTACGGTTACGGATGAAAAGGGAACTGTGACGCGGCAATATGAGCATGAGGTGCTGCTTCCCTATAAACACATGCGTCTGCCCGAGGTTTCGGTACGGGCGGACGTTGCTGAGAATGCGGAAGGAACAGCGTATGAGATCACGCTGACGGCGGATGCCTATGCGCCTTTTGTGACACTTGATTTTGCGGATGCGGACGTTATTTTTTCAGACAACTGCATCGGTATCACGGGCGAGAAGCCGCGCGGCATCACATTGGCAAAAAAAGACATTCTGCGCGGCAGTTTCGCGGATGCGTCGGACGTACAAAAACGCCTGCGAATCACGAGCCTGCGGGATACCTATTAAGGAAACACTGATTAGCAGTGTTTCCTTAGAAAATGATATGGGCGATTGCCTAAAAGAATAAAAAACAGGAGGGTGACATGAGCGTACAATATTTTGAGAAGGAACGCGTATTTAAGCTGGACACGCCGAACAGCAGCTATCTGATCGGCATCATTGACGAGGAGAATTTTATCGGGCACATCTATTACGGCAAAAAAATAAACAGCCATGAGCTGACGTATTTACTGCGCACGGAGGAACCGCCCTTTGTGCCGAGCAAAAATAACCGCGACCGGTTATCGTTTTTGGATTCCTGCCCGATGGAATATCCGACGCATGGACTCGGAGACTTTAGGGAGGACGCGATCAGCGTGCGCACCGTGGACGGACATACGGCATTGCAGCTTTCCTATGAGAAGCATGAGATCTGTCCGGGTAAGCAAAAGCTTACCGGGCTTCCGGCAACCTTCGGGGGCGAGGGAGAATGCACGACGTTAAAGCTCCACTGCGTGGACCGTATCTTGAACCTGCGCGTGATCCTGTCCTACACGGCATTTGAAGATGTGGACGTGATCGCGAGAAGCGTGGAGGTCATCAACGAGGGAACGAAGGAAATTTATCTCACAAAGGTCATGAGTGCCTGTCTGGATATGGATAACCGGGACTTCGATCTCATCACACTGCACGGATCATGGGCGAGGGAGCGCCATATCAACAGAAGACGCGTGGCGCTCGGCATGCAGGGGGTGTCCTCTGTGCGCGGCGAGTCGAGCCATCAGGAGCACCCGTTCATGGCGCTTTTGGAGCACAATGCGGATGACGAGCACGGCGAGGTATACGGCATGAGCTTTGTTTATTCGGGCAATTTCCTTGCACAGACGACGCTCAGCCAGTTTGATACGCTGCGTGCGATGATGGGAATCCACCCGACCGATTTTTGCTGGAAATTGGAACCGCAGGCAAGCTTTCAGGCGCCGGAGGCGGTCATGGTCTATTCCGCGGAGGGAATCGGCGCCATGAGCCGCAGTTTCCATGATCTGTTCCGCAATCATTTGATCCGCGGGGAGTATAAGGATAAAAAGCGCCCGATCCTGATCAATAACTGGGAGGCGACCTATTTTGATTTTAATACCGAAAAGCTGATTGCCATCGCAAAACAGGCGTCCGAGCTGGGCATTGAGATGCTCGTCATGGATGACGGCTGGTTCGGGCACAGAAACGATGATAATTCCTCTCTCGGAGACTGGTTCGTTAATGAGGAAAAGCTGCCGGGCGGCTTGAAATATCTTGTGGACGAGGTGAACCGTCTCGGTATGAAATTCGGTATTTGGATGGAGCCGGAAATGATTTCGCCGGATTCCGATTTGTATCGGGAGCATCCTGACTGGGCAATCGCCATTCCCGGAAGAACAGCGGGACTTTGCAGAAACCAATATGTGCTTGACTTATCCCGCCAGGAGATCGTGGACTATGTGTATGGACGCATTTCCGCAATCCTTCACAGCGCAAATATCGAGTATGTGAAATGGGATATGAACCGTCAGCTTTCCGACATCGGAAGCATTGGGCTTGATGCGGACAGGCAGGGCGAGCTGTTCCACCGTTATATGCTCGGTGTTTATCAGCTTCAGGAGCGCATGATCACGGAGTTTCCGCACCTGCTGCTGGAGAACTGTTCCGGCGGCGGCGCGCGCTTTGATGCGGGGATGCTCTATTACAGTCCGCAGATCTGGTGCTCGGACGATACCGACGCCATCGAGCGTCTTGAGATTCAGGAGGGGACGGCGCTTGTCTATCCGCTTTCCGCAATGGGTGCGCATGTCAGTGACTGTCCGAATCATACGGTCGGCAGGGTGACGCCGTTTGAGACGCGCGGCTATGTCGCATTGGCGGGAACCTTCGGCTATGAGCTGGATGTGACAAAGATTCCGGAGGAAGACCGGAATCGAATCCCTGACCAGGTGAAGATGTATCACGCCTATAACGATCTGGTGCGCACGGGCGATTATTACCGCCTTGCCTCCTATTCCGAAAATCATAAGTATGACTGCTACATGGTTGTTTCAAAGGATAAAAAAGAAGCGCTTGTCACGTTCATTCAGGTTTTGATGCGTCCGAACTATCATTCCCGCCGCATCCGCTTAAAAGGGCTTGATCCGAACAAGAATTACCGCATCGAGGGCGAGGAGCGCGTGTATTCCGGTGAGGCGATGATGTATGCGGGCATTCAGGTGCAAAATCCGTGGGGCGATTATCAAGGGAAGCTGCTTCATATTGTGGAGGTATAACATGCAATATATCAACATTGACGAGGGGAAGCTGCATATTGTATTCGGTATTACGGACAAAGAGCAGATCAAGCTTTTGCATTTTTCCGCGGCGGAGTTTGACGAGCGCAGGCTTTGCAAAGAACCGCAGTTCATCGACGAAATGTTTCAGCTTGTGCAGATGAATTTTTCCGGTTATAACCGCCCCTACGAAAAACACGGAAATAAGCATATTGTGACGGCGCCGGGCTACACGCTCACCTACAAGGACATGCAGGATACCCGCAATGCGATCGGGCGCAAGCTCGTCATCACGCAGACGGATAAAGCGACGGGCGCGTATGTTGTGACGACATGGCAGTTTTATGAGGGCACGCAGATCGTCCGCATGTGGAACGAGGTATTTAACGAGGGAACAGAAACGCAGACCTTGGAATATCTTTCTTCTTTCTATTACGCGGGCATCGAAAAAGAGGGAAACGGCTCCACGGACGAAAAGCTGGAGCTGCGCATCTGTCACAACGGCTGGCAGAAGGAAATGAACTGGAAGACCTATTCGTTTCCGGATTTGGGTCTCGGGCAGACACAGCCGACCGTGTATCAGCGCACGAGCAAGACGATCGAAGTGACGAACACGGGAAACTGGTCTACCAAGGAATATCTGCCGATGGGCTATCTTGCCAACAAGGAGGCGGACAGTGCGCTGTACTGGCAGATTGAGCATAACGGCTCATGGCACTACGAGATCGGCGATCAGAACCGGCATTTTTATGTGGCGGTGAGCGGACCGACCGAGATCCAGTCCCATTGGTACAAGGTGCTGGAACCGGGGGATTCCTTCTGCTCCGTTCCGGTTGCGGTCGGTGTCGCGTCGGCGGATTTCAATGAGGCGATGGGCGAGCTGACGAAATATCGCAGACGGATACGCAGACCGAACAAGGACAATGAAAATCTTCCTGTTATTTTTAACGATTATATGAACTGTCTGTTCGGCGATCCGACAAGCGAGAAGGAATTTCCGCTCATTGACGCGGCGGCGAAGGCGGGCTGCGAATATTTCGTGATCGACGCGGGATGGTATGCGCCGGGACTGTGGTGGGACAGCGTCGGCGAATGGCAGGAATCGCGCGAGCGGTTCCCGAACGGCATCCGCGAGGTGACGGACTATATCCGCAAAAAAGGAATGATTCCGGGCGTCTGGCTCGAGCTGGAGGTCATGGGCATTGAATGTGAAAAAGCAAAGAGCGTGCCGGACGATTGGTTTTTTGTCCGTCACGGAAAGCGCGTATACGACCGCAGCCGTTATCAGCTTGATTTTCGCAATCCGGCAGTCATCAATCATGTGAATGAAGTGATCGGGCGTGTTGTGAACGAATACGGCGTCCACTATATCAAGATGGACTATAATATCGAGCCGGGCATCGGAACAGAGCTGTACGCGGACAGTGTCGGAGACGGTCTCCTGCAGCATGAGAAGGCGTATCTTGACTGGCTTGACGAGGTGTTTGAAAAATATCCGGACTTAGTGATCGAGAACTGCGGGAGCGGCGGACTGCGCATCGATTATGCGCTGCTTTCGCGTTACAGCATCCAGTCCACCTCCGATCAGGAGGATTATATCAATTACGCGACGATCGCGGCAAATGCGTCGGCGGGTTTGACACCCGAGCAGGCTGCGGTCTGGTCGTATCCGCAGCGGGAGGGAACGGCAGAGGAAAAAGGTTCCCTCAGAGAACGGGCTGACATTTTAGAGGAAACGGTTTATAATATGGTCAACGCCATGCTGCTGCGGATTCACCAAAGCGGACATTTGGCGGAGCTTTCGGCGGAGCGCTTTGCGCTGGTGAAAGAGGGAATCGACTATCATAAGTCCATCCGCGCGGATATTCCGCGCGCGCTCCCGTACTGGCCGCTCGGAACGGCAGACAGCCGGGACAGTCTTCTTGCTTCAGCTCTTGTCACGGATGAAAAGGTATATATTGCTCTCTGGCGCAGGGGCGGTAATGAGGGGCGTATCGTGCTGCCGCTTGCGGGGGCTTTTCGTGGGAAACGCCCTGTGGAGGTACGCTGTGCATATCCGGTAAAGATGCCCTGCAATTTTGACATCAATCCGATGTCGGGCGAGCTGACCGTGGATCTGCCGAAGCCCGTCATGGCAAGGATTTTTGAGATCACGCTCCGATAGAAAGAAGAGGGGCAGAGTGCTTGCGTTTTGCGATGATCTGAACGCACAATATAAATAAGGAGGACACGATATGGCAATGGTACAGGAGGTAAAAGAGCATTTGTGCAATAAGATCATTCCGTTTTGGAAACGATTGCGGGATGATGAGCATGGCGGCTATTATGGCTACATGGATTTTGACTTAAAAGTGGACAGGCAGGCGGTGAAGGGCTGCATCTTAAACAGCCGCATCACATGGTTTTTTGCGAATGCCTATACCCTCTTAAAGGACGAATCGCTCCTTGAGGAAGCGCGTCACGGCTATGAGTTCCTGCGGGACTGCTGCATGGATAAGGAAAACGGCGGAATTTTCTGGTCGATGACCTATGACGGCAAGCCGGAGGATTCGACAAAGCACACCTACAATCAGGCGTTTGCAATCTACGCGCTTTCTTCCTACTATGAAGCGAGCGGAGATAAAGAGGCGCTTGCCATGGCGTATGACCTGTTTCATGTCATTGAGGAACGCTGTACGGATGCGCTCGGTTATAAGGAGGCGTTCAACCTGCGGTTTGAGGAGGTTGAGAACGACAAGCTTTCCGAGAACGGCGTGATCGCTGAGAAGACCATGAATACGCTGCTCCATGTATTTGAGGGCTATACGGAGCTGTACCGCGTCGATCATAATCCTGAGGTGAGGGCGAGGCTGGAATGGATCATGGATACCTTTGCTGACCATATGTATAATCCCGAACTGCACCGGCAGGAGGTATTTTTTGACCGCGAGTATCATACACTCATCGACCTGCATTCCTACGGACATGATATTGAGACGGCTTGGCTCATTGACCGCGGCGTGGAAGTTTTGGGGGATCGGCATTATGAGGAAAAAATGACGCCGATCACGAAGGATTTAACGGCGCAGATTTACAAGACCGCATTTAACGGACATTCCCTGCATAACGAGTGCGAGCGCGGCGTTGTCAATACCTCCCGCATCTGGTGGGTGCAGGCGGAGACGGTCGTTGGTTTTTTGAACGGTTATCAGATGGATCCGTCAAAAAAAGAATATCTGGAGGCGGCGCGCGCAGAGTGGACGTACATTCAGGAGCACCTGATCGACAGCCGTGCGGATTCCGAGTGGTTTTGGGAAGTGGACATCGAGGGAAAACCCACGAGCAGGAAACCGATCGTGGAGCCTTGGAAATGCCCGTATCATAACGGGCGGATGTGCTTTGAAGTCATCCGTCGTGCGGAAAAATTGGACGTAGAGCTGTAAACATAATTGCGGAACTGTATATTTGCACATTCATAAACGCGATGGATGCGTTCCGCAATTACATATTTCACATCAATCATAAGGAGGGAACCTATGTTGCATGAGCAGTATTATGTGGAGCTTGCCAAGCAGAAGAAGCTTCTCGAGAGAAAAAATGTAAAGAGCGATGCCTATAACGGAATTTATGACCGTTATGAGTATCCCGTATTGACAAGCGGGCATATCCCGCTGACATGGCGTTATGACTTGAATCCGGAGACGAACCCGTATTTTATGGAACGGCTCGGCATCAACGCTGTCATGAATTCCGGCGCGATCGAGTTAAACGGAAAATACTATCTGGTGGCAAGGATCGAGGGAAATGACCGCAAATCGTTCTTTGGCGTTGCCGAAAGCGATAACGGGATCGACGGATTCCGGTTCTGGGATTATCCGATCCTGCTTGATGATACCTGCCCTGAGGAGACGAATGTGTACGACATGCGCTTAACGAAGCATGAGGACGGTTATATTTACGGCGTATTCTGCTCGGAGAGCAAGGATAAAACGGTAAACGATCTGTCCGCGGCGGTTGCGGCAGCAGGCATCGTCAGGACGAAGGACTTAAAGAAGTGGGAGCGCCTTGAGAACTTAAAGACCTTAAATTCCCCGCAGCAGAGGAACGTCGTGCTGCATCCGGAATTTGTAAACGGAAAATATGCGTTCTACACGAGACCGATGGACGATTTCATTGACACCGGTTCCGGCGGCGGTGTCGGCTTCGGTTTATGCGACGATATCACCCATGCGGTCATTGACGAGGAGATCATCACGAGCAAGCGGAAATATCACACGATCACGGAGGCAAAGAACGGTGCGGGCGCCGTGCCGATCAAAACGCCGAAGGGCTGGATCCATATTGCGCACGGCGTGCGTAATACGGCAGCAGGCTTACGCTATGTCATCTATGCGTTTGCAACGGACTTAAACGATCCCTCGAAGGTCATTGCGGAGCCGTCGGGCTTACTGATCGGTCCGCATGGAAAAGAGCGCGTCGGCGACGTCAGCAATGTCGTGTTCACGAACGGCGCGATCGCAAAGGACAATGGGGATGTGTATATTTACTATGCGTCCAGCGATACGAGGATGCATGTGGCGACAACGACGATTGAACGGCTCATGGATTATGTATTTAACACGCCGGAAGATCCGGGACGTTCCGTAGAGTGCGTCGCGCAGCGCTGTGAGCTGATCAGAAAAAATCTGGAATTTTTAGGTAAATCATAACGATCTGATGTGAATTTTGATCGGGACGGACAAAAAGAGCTTCCTTAGGAGGCTCTTTTTCGTGATGGAAATCTGGCAACATTCTCCATAAATGAATTGTCAATAGCAATTTAAGTAAAAAATGAAGGGCATATTTTATATATTTTTTACAAATCGACAGAAAAAAAACATAAATACTTGTAAAGTTGCATAGGAAAGAGTAGTATAGAAACGATAAGAGGCTATCATTTTGCATATTTTTATATTTGTTTTTAAGTAAAAAGCATATTGCCGTAAAAAATGAGATTTATGCGGAATACTTAAATTAACCTAATAAACCCGGTAGAGTTAGCTAATAAACAAGCTAAGGTTATTTAACAAACAGAGCGGAATTAGCTAAATGTAACTGATATTACTTAAATAGCAGGTAACGGAAATGAAGAAGAGAGCAGCAGTTTTAATGATCGTATGCGTGCTGACGGCGGCGCTTGCCGCCTGCGGTGCAGGGAAATCGGATGGGGACACCCAGGGACAAGACGGCGCGGCATCGGGACAGGATGAAAACACTCCCGTACAGCGAACAGTCGTCGGTGAGTATGAGGCGGAGAACGGAAGCTTTACGGGCAATGTCAGAGCCGGCAGCCGTGTCGAGGGATATTCGGGCGAAGGCTATGCGGAAGGGTTTGAAAACGACGGCGATATCTGCACGATCACCGTACATATTGAGACGGACGGATTTTATGATTTGGCATTTACGCATGCGCAGCTTGGCGGGTACAAAGAAAATAAAGTATCGCTTGACGGAGGAGAGATTGGCTACATCGCAAGCGAGACGGCCGATTTCGCGACGACGGAGTTGGAACGCATCTATATGGAAGCCGGTGATCATGAGATCGGCGTGATCAAATACTGGGGATATATTGCATTGGATAAATTAACGGTATACGAAAGTCCTGAGCTGGGCGAGGCGTTTTATCAGGTATCGGCGAAGCTTGTCAACGAGAATGCGGATGACTGTGCAAAGCGCCTGATGAGTTATCTCTGTGATAATTATGGAACGAATGTCCTGACAGGTCAATATTGCGATACGGGACTTTACGGTAAGGAAACGGCGTGTATTTGGAAGGAAACGGGAAAATTTCCGGCGGTCGTCGGTTTGGACATGATGGGATATACGCCGACCTTCGTGGCGAACGGCAGCGAGGGGAAATCGATCGAATACGCGAAACAGGCGTGGGAGGAAGGCGCGATCGTTACGATGTGCTGGCATTGGAGCGCACCGGCGGAGTATGTCACAGGCACATGGTATAGTGCATTTTACAAAGAGCATACAAACATCGACCTGGATGCAATTATGAACGGGGAAGATGAAGCGGGGATGGAAGCGCTGCTCTCAGATATGGATGCCATCGCAGGGGAACTAAAAGAACTGCAGGAGGCGGGCGTGCCGATCCTGTGGAGACCGCTTCATGAAGCGAGCGGCGGATGGTTTTGGTGGGGAGACTGTGAAGCGGAGTCCAATATTGCATTATACCGCCTTATGTATGACAAATTTACGAATGAATATGGATTAAACAATCTCATCTGGGTGTGGAACGGGCAGGACGCCGAATGGTATCCGGGTGATGATGTGGTTGATATTGTCGGCATTGACATTTACGCCGGCGAGCATCAATACAGCTCACAGATTGCGACATTCCTTGAGGTAAACCGTTATGCGGGCGGCAAAAAACTGGTCGTCCTTTCCGAGAACGGAACGATCCCGGATCCTGACCTTATGATCAGAGACGGCGCTATGTGGGGCTTTTATGCGACGTGGGGCGGCGATTTCGTGGCGGCTCCGGTGGGAGTCAACAAGTACGTCGAGACCTACACGGAGGCGGATATTTTGAAGCGGGTATATGAGCATGAGCATATGATTACGCTTGATGAAGTTCCCGATCTGACAACCTACCCGATCAGGGAGGATGCATAGCGGATGAGGGATAAAACAAATCGCGATCCTAAAAGGGAAATGACACGGGAGACGGACGGGAACGAAAAGAAACCCGAACGAAAAATACTCGGCTCGGAAGGTGAACTGATCTATGTTATGACGAAGATCGGACAGGTTATCATCCTGAATCTTCTGTGGCTGGTATCCTGTATCCCGATCATTACGATCGGTACGGCGACAACGTCTCTGTATTACGCAATGATGAAAAATATCCGCAGAAACCGGAGTTATCCGACCACCGAATATATTGCTTCTTTTAAGCGGACGTTTTTAAGCGGCAGTATTCTGACAGCGGCGATGGCAGTGTGGCTCTTTGCGTTGTATCATCTCCGGCTGATCGCGTTGGACCAGGGAACGGAGACAGGCGTTTTTCTAAGCCGCACTTATATCACACTCATGATCGTAACGGCGGGCATTGCAGTGTATTTGTTTCCGGTGCTGTCAAGGTTTACGATGAAGCTCTCCTCTATGGTGAAGCTGGCGTTTGTCATGGCGGTGCGGTATATCGGATTTACCATATTGATCCTTGCGGGAACGGGTCTGCTTGCGTGGCTGATCTTTCGCTATCTGCCCATGGCGACGATTCTCTTTCTGCCGGGAATGTGGTGTTATGTATGCACATTCATGATAGAGCGGGCACTGCGAAGATACATGCCGAAGCCCGACGGCAATGAGGACGCGTGGTATTACGAATAAAAAAGAATGGCGCAAAGCGCCATTCTTTCGAAGAATTCGCCTTTGGCGGATGCTTCCGGGACAGAGAAATTTCCTATAAGTTAAAAAGCGCAACAAAGAAGAGCTCTTCTTTGTTTAGTATCAAGTAATCTATGATTACTTGATACTAAAGGGATGAACGGAATGAATATTTTCATATATGATTTTTGCAGGTGATAGAAAGGCTGGGTATCAAGATGAGACAGGGGAAAACAAAAAAGAAATGGATGGCGGCGGTATTGACGGTGGCAGAGCTTTTTAGCGTTGTGCAGCTTGCGGCGATCAATGTCCGTGCGGAGTCTCTGATGACACAGGAGGAGTGCAAGGAAATTGTCAGCACGTATTCCGTGACCGATTCCGTTCCGGGCTACAGTGAGTATCTGGAAGCGCATGCCGGAGCAGCGCGTCCGCAGCGTGAGATTGCGGTGGATGCAGGGGACTATAGCTGCTACATGGAAAACGACGTGGAGATGACGCCGGTGATTATAACCGACTATGAGGGGATGAGCGGCGATGCGGTTCTGACAACGGAGAACGCCTATGTAGAATACAAGGTGGACGTGCCGGAGACGGGGCTATACGAGCTTTCCTTGGAATATTACCCCGTGGAAGGCAAGAATTCCGAGATTCAGAGAAGCTTCTTTGTGGACGGAGAACTTCCTTATGGGGAGCTTTCTCTTGTCGAGTTTTCCCGTGTGTGGTCAACGGATGTTGCACAGGCAAGCTTTGCGGACGGCATCTATGATGTAGAGTGGAACAGGGACGTGCAGGGCAATGATATGAAGCCGACGTCGGTGGAAATTCCTGAGTGGACGGTTGCGAGCCTCTATGATAACAATGGTTACATTACGGAGCCGTTATCGGTTTACCTTGAGCAGGGTACACATACGATCACGATCAATTCGCAGAGAGAGCCGATGCTCTTACGCAGGCTGATCCTATCTAACAGCGAGCCGGTCAGAAGCTACGCTGAGGTGAAAGCGGCGTGGGATGCGCAGGGTGCGCAGCCGACAAGCGGACAGAATATCATGGTCCAGGCGGAGAATGCGTCAAAGACGTCCTCCCAGATGCTTTATCCGAAGCAGGATCAGTCTTCCCCGGCAGTTTCGCCGAGCAGTGCAAAGGCGCTTCTGAACAACAGTATCGGCGGCGAGAGCTGGAGCGATGCGGGACAATGGATCGAATGGGAGTTCACGGTGCCGGAATCGGGCTATTATGAAATTTCCATGTTTGATAAACAGAGCTTCATGCGCGGAATTTATGTGTCGCGCAAGATTATGATTGATGGCGTAGTGCCGTTTGAAGAAATGTCCGATTACGGATTTACCTATTCTTCCAGCTGGCGCATGGATACGCTTGAGGATGCGGATGGGAATCCTTATCAGTTCTATCTGGAGGCGGGCAGACACACGCTCCGCATGGAGGTTGTGCTTGGTGAGTTTTCCAGTGTCATTGCCGAGGTTCAGGACTGTGTATCTCAATTAAATGCCATTTACAGAAAGCTGATCCGTATCACGGGTGTGAGCCCGGATACTTACCGCGATTATCAGATCGCCGCGTCCCTGCCGGGATTGGTAGATGAGATGACGGTGGTACGTGACCAGCTGAATGACGCGATCGCTGCACTGCGTACGGCGGCGGGAGGCTCCTCTGACAAGGAAACCGTGCTGATCACGATGCGCGACCAGCTTGACTATCTGATCAAAGACGAAGAGCGGTTCGTAAAGGTTGTCGGTACCTATAAGCAGAACGTCCGGGCATGCGGTAACTGGATCACGCAGGTTATCAGCCAGCCGCTGCAGCTTGACCGGATTTTCATCCGTTCCTCGGATGTGACGAACAAGGTTTCCTCCAATTCGTTTTGGGATAAGCTGGTATACGAGATTAAAAGATTATTCTACTCCTTTGTGATTGATTACAACTCTCTCGGTGCAACGGGAGAAGAGAGCGCCGATAACAAACCGATCACGCTTTGGATCGGAACGGGACGTGATCAGGCGAATGTCATCCGCTCCCTGATCGACGAATCCTTTACAAGCAAGACAGGTATTAACGTGAACGTACAGCTTGTGGATATGAACACACTGCTGCGCGCCGAGCTTGCGGGAGAGGGACCGGATGTGGCGATACAGGTTGCCAATACGAACGGTGTTGCCGGAGCGGTCTTAAATACAGGTAACGATACCCCTGTCAATTATGGACTGCGAAATGCCGTGCTTGACCTGACGCAGTTTTCGGATTTTGATGAGGTGGCGGCGCGGTTTTATCCGAGTGCGCTGACGGCGTTCTCCTTTGACGGCGCGACCTATGCGCTGCCTGAGACGCAGACATTCCCTGTGATGTTCTATCGCAAGGATATTTTAACGGAGCTTGGTTTGGAGATTCCGGAGACATGGGATGATGTAAAGGTCATCATGTCCGTACTTGCAAAGAACCAGATGGAGTTCGGTATGCTGCCGTCTGAGCAGATCTTCGCAATGCTTCTTTATCAGAACGGAGGAGAGTATTACAACGAGGGCGGTATTTCCTCAGCGCTTGATTCGGATATTGCAGTGAATACGTTCAAGGAATACTGCGAATATTATACGGATTACGGACTGGATAAGACGACGAGTGTGGAAGAGCGTTTCCGTACCGGTGAGTGTCCGATCATTATTGCAGATTACACGGTATACAACAATCTGGAGGTGTCCGCGCCGGATATTGCCGGACTGTGGGATTTCACGATTGTTCCGGGAACCGTACAGGAGGACGGCACGGTCGATCACTCTGTCGGATGTACGGGACTTGCGAGTCTGATCATGGCGGATACCGATCAGCCGGATGCATGCTGGGAGTTCTTAAAATGGTGGACCTCCGCTGATGTGCAGGCGCTGTTCGACCGCGAGATGGAATCCTTGATGGGTTCTGCGGCGCGAGTTGCGACGGCAAATCAGGAGGCATTCGGGCGTATGCCGTGGAAAGTAGATACGTATGAAGCACTGGCGGAAGCGTTCACATGGGTGAAAGGAATTCCACAGGTACCGGGCGGTTATTATTCCTGGCGTAACGTTAATAACGCGTTCTATACGGTAACGACGGATACCGATACGGCATCGCCCCGCGAGGAGCTGATGGATAAGGTACTCTACATTAACGATGAGATCACCTATAAACGAAAAGAATTTAATCTGATCACATTAGATGACTTAGAGGGGGAGGGCAATTAAATGGCATCAAAGGAAGCTTTGGAAGTGGCCAGAAAGCAAGGAACGCTTGGCTACCGCATTAAGAAAAACAAATCCTGCTATATCATGATGGCGCCGTATTTTATCCTGTTCTTCCTGTTCACAGTGCTGCCGGTGCTTATGTCGATCGCATTGAGCTTCACATACTTCAACATGCTGGAGTGGCCGACGTTTAACGGATGGAACAATTATGTGAAGCTGCTGCTGGAGGATGACATTTTCCTTGTGTCCCTGAAGAATACGCTGATCTTCGCAGTGGTGACGGGACCGGTCAGCTATTTCCTCTGCCTCATGTTCGCGTGGATCATCAATGAGTTTTCAAGCAAGATCAGAACGCTGCTTACCTTGATCTTTTATGCGCCGTCCATCTGCGGTAACGCATATATGGTATGGCAGTTGATCTTATCGAGCGACAGATACGGATACTTGAACGGTATTCTGATCAAGCTCGGCATTATCAATGAACAAAAGCTGTGGATGCAGGATGCGAAGTTTATTCTGCCCTGTCTGATCGTCGTACAGCTCTGGCTCTCGCTTGGTACCGGCTTCCTTTCATTCATTGCCGGTCTGCAGACTGTCGATAAGAGCCTGTATGAGGCGGCGGCATTGGACGGTGTCAAGAACCGCTGGCAGGAGTTGTGGTATGTGACGCTCCCGTCCATGAGACCGCAGTTGATGTTCGGTGCGGTTATGCAGATCACACAGTCGTTTGCTGTTGCGGATATTTCCATCCAGTTAGCCGGAAACCCATCCGTCAACTACGCGGGCGCAACGGTCGTCACGCACCTGTTGGATTACGGTTCCACCCGATTTGATATGGGTTATGCCTCCGCAATCGCAACCGTGCTCTTCCTGCTAATGGTCGGCACGAACAAGCTTGTACAAAAACTGTTGAGAAGGGTGGGAGAGTAAGTGGCAAAGACAGCGACGAAGACGAAAAAGAAATATCGTTTTTTTAAGCCAAGGGAAAAGAAGCTGAACCGATCCCTTGCGGGTAACGGCATCCTGTTCTTTATCATGGGCATCTGCGGTGTATTCATGGCGCTGCCGCTTGTCATGATCATTAACAACTGCTTAAAGCCCTTGGACGAATTATTCCAGTATCCGCCGAAAGTATTTGTGCGGAATCCAACGCTTGAGAACTTTACCGATCTGTTTACGGTCATGAGCGATTCGTGGGTACCGTTCTCGCGATACATATTAAATACGATCATCATTACGGGCGCGGGAACCGTTCTGCATGTTATTTTTGCTTCCCTTGCGGCATATCCGCTTGCGAAGCATGAGTTTCCGGGAAAGAGCATTCTGTTTAACATGGTCGTGCTCTCGATGATGTTCTCTTGGACGGTTACACAGATTCCGAACTATATGATCATCAGCTGGCTCGGCATCAACAATAATTATCTGGCGCTGATCCTGCCGGCGTGTCAGTACGGAATGGGACTCTATCTGATGAAGCAGTTCATGGAACAGCTTCCGACATCGCTGATGGAGTCGGCAAGACTCGACGGCGCAAGCGAGTATCAGGTGTTTTGGAAGATTGTTATGCCGAACGTAAAACCTGCGTGGCTGACACTGGCAATCTTCCAGTTCCAGCAGATGTGGGGCAACACCGGTTCGATGTTTTTACGTGACGAGCAGTTAAAGCCGATGCAGTTTGCCTTACAGCAGATTGCAGCCGGAGGTACGGCGAGGGCCGGAGCTTCCGCGGCGGTTACTTTTGTTATTGCGGCGGTGCCGATCATCTTCTTCCTTGCATGCCAGAGTAACGTGTTAGAGACGATGACGACATCCGGTATGAAAGACTGATGGGAGGGAGCGCTATGAAAAAGATAAATCGAATCAATAAAATAGCCGCTGCCCTTCTTGCGGCGATCGTGTTCCTGCTTGTACCGGCTGAGGCAGTACAGGCGGAAGAACTTCCGTATGATACCTACAATTACAACTACCGAGAGGATTTTGTAATCACTCCCGCGGCGTATGTGCCGAACGGTTCGGTAACGGGCTTAAGCGTCGGGACGACCGATTTTAAGGAGCCGCAGGATTTCTGCGTGGCACCTGATGGATTGGTGTACGTGGCGGATACGGGCAATAACCGGATCGTGGTCTTAAACCATGAAATGACCGAGATGGTGCGGGAAATTTCCACGTTTGACAGGAACGGCACGGCGGATACGTTTAACGCACCTTACGGTGTGTGCGTTTCCGAGAATATGGAGCTCTATGTTGCGGATTCCAATAACAGAAGAGTTGTCGTGCTGACGCCGGAAGGTGAGTTCGTCAAGATTGTGGATAATCCGCAATCGGAAATCTTAGAGGAGAATTTTGAGTTTATTCCGCTTAAGGTAACGGTGGATTATGCAGACCGTGTGTACGTTATTGCTAAAAATGCATTTGAAGGAATTTTGGTTTTTGAGAGCAACGGAGAATTTACCGGATATTTCGGAACGATCGAAGTAAAGATCACATTGTGGGAGAAGTTTTGGAGGAGGCTTGCTAGCAAGGAAGAGCGCTCCAAATCTCAGCTCTATATCCCGACAGAGTTTACGGGAATCGACGTGGATGACGGCGGATTTATTTACGCTTCCAATATTGATTCGGAAGGCGTGCAGGCAGTCAGACGATTAAACCCGCAGGGAAAGGATGTCATTCAGAAGGGTGAGAACGGGAATGTCGGCGGCGATATTTTGACCGGTATGTACGGTGATTACAGTGGTCCGTCCCAGATCACGGACGTGGTATATCGCGATAAGGGAATTTATTCCTTGCTTGACAGAAGACGCGGAAGAATCTTTACTTACGATAAAGAGGGAAATCTTCTCTACATCTTCGGCGGTCTCGGTTCACAGGAAGGAACGTTCAACGTACCTGTTGCAATCGAATCGATCGATGGGGAGATCATTGTATTAGACGCGTATTATGGCGCAATCTTAAGATTCAAGGAAACCAGATACGGTTCTCTCATCAATGAGGCAGTCGGGCTGCGCTTCGACGGTGACGAGACGGAAGCGATCGAGAAATGGCAGGAGGTATTACGGTTAGACGGAAACAATGAGCTTGCCAATACCGGTATCGGAAAGGCATATTTAACGGCGGGAAATAACCGCCTTGCGATGGAATACTTAGAGCTTGGTATGAACCGGAAATATTACTCCATTGCATGGAAACGATACCGAAACGAGCTTTTGGCAAAGAACATGAACATGATCATGACCGTGGTAGTCGTACTTATCATCGCATGGGTCGTATACCGGAAATTGCGTAAGAAAAAGAAAGGTAAAGCGGACGGGGAAGGAGGGCTTATTTGATGAAACAGTTATTTTCCAAGGACAAATGGAAATATGCATTTTACACCGTAAGCCATCCGGCGGACGGATATTATGAGATTCGGCACAGAGAACGCGGAAGCGTTCCAATCGCGGTTTTGCTGGTCATTCTCTTTTCAATCAGCTTTTCCATCAACCGCATATCGGCAAGCTTTATTGTCAATGACATTGATCCGCTTACCATCAATCTGTTGAGCGAATTGGTTTCGGTCCTTTTGTTATATCTGCTGTTCTGTGTCGGAAACTGGTCGATCACCTGTCTGATGAACGGCGAGGGCAGATTAAAGGATATTGCGATCGCGCTTGGGTATGCGATGATCCCGATGATTGTCTGCATGAATATCGGAACGATCTTCAGCCACGCGGTAGCGGCGGATGAGGGCGCGTTCTACTACATGATCATCGGAATCGGCATCGCTTATGGGGTGTTCATGATGCTGGTGGGAGTCATGGAGGTTCACAATTATACATTAGGTAAGACGCTGATCACGATCTTCCTGACCTTTGTGGCAATTTTCATCATTATATTCGTTGTATTGTTGGTAATGGATCTCATCAATCAGGTAATCGGTTTCTTTTACAGTATTTATCAGGAACTGATTTTCAGGGCGTAAGGGGGAGGACATAAGATGCGGAAAAGTAAAAAAATTCTGATCGGTGTTGTAAGCCTTGTCGCTGCAGTCATCCTGATATGGCTTGTATACTATCTGGTACATTTTTATTTTTACAATCACTACAGAGACTATCTCACCTCCTATGATTATGAGGAGGGAAAAGAGTTCACGCCGATCGCGGAAAGTAAAGCTGATGTAGAGGGCATGGTGCTTGCCGCACAAAACGGTACGGTAAAGTTGTATGTGAATGCGGAGACGGGGGAAGCTGCTTTTGTGGATACCCGCAACGGTCAGATCATCTATACGAACCCGCCGGACGCAGATGACGATGCGATCGCGAATAAGACCAATACCAATTATATGAAATCCCAGCTGGTCGTGGATTATTTCAATACGGCGAGAACACAGGGAACCTACGATTCTTTCAGCTATTGTATCGAGCAGGGAGACCAGCTTGAGATTGAGTCGATTGAAAACGGCGTGCGTTTCATCTATACGCTTGGTGACCTGTCGGCAGCAACGGGTATCGTGCCGATCTATATCAGTACGGATGCGCTGGATTCCGTGTGCGCCGTATTGGACGAAGAAGGCGATAAATTTGTGAGAAGCAAATTTAAGGAAAGCAGTGTGGCGGATGATTATATGGAGTTGTTGGAATCCGCGCAAAGAGGAGCGTCACAGATCCGTAAGCTGAACCGCTATTTTGAGGAGGCGGGTTTCACGCAGGATGACTACAACCGCGAGATGGAAGGCTCGGGCGTGGAGGGCGCTGTTCCGGTTTCGTTTGAAATCCCGCTGGAGTACCGTTTGGTTGGGGACGCTGTTGAAGTATCCATCCCGATGAGTGCGGTAAAGGAGAACGGAGGCGGTGCGATCTACCGTATTTCCCTGTTACGTTTCCTTGGCGCGGCGGGAATCGACGAGAGCGGTTATCTCCTTGTGCCGAACGGTTCCGGGTCCATCATCAATTTTAACAACGGAAAGACGACGGCGCAGCCGTATTCGGAATACGTTTATGGAATTGATCCGCTTGCAGCGGAGCTGACGGTCCGTGAGAATACCGAGAATGTCAAGATGGCATTGTTCGGTATCTGCCGTGAGGACAGTTCTGTGTTCGCTACGATCGAGAGAGGCGGGGCAATGGCATATTTAAGCGCGAGCGTCTCGGGCAGGATCAATGAGTATAATTATGTTTATCCGACTTTCGTGTTAAGAGGAAACGAAAAGTTAGAGATGTTCGGTACGACGGGTAATGAGGCGGACTTACCGATCGTAGAGAAGAATTATTATGATCAGAATCTGACGGTCAGATATACGATGTTAACCGAGGAGCATGCTGGCTATGCGGGAGCGGCGAATTATTATCGGGACCGCTTGATCAGCGAGGGTGTGCTGACACCGAACAATGCGGACGGGGACATCAAATTCTATTATGACGTCATTGGCGGGATTGAAAAGATCAAGTTTTTCCTCGGTGTGCGTTACAGAGGCCTTTACGCCATGACCGATTTTGACGAAGCGATCGAAATATCGAATGACCTTGCGGCAAACGGGATTTCCAATCAGGTCATGAATTATCAGGGCTGGTGTAACGGCGGCTATTATCATGATGTTCTGAATAAGATCAAGGTTCCGTGGCGCTTGGGAGGAAGATCGGGCTTAGAGGACTTAAGCGCAGCGGTTGCGGCAAACGGCGGAACATTCTATGCAGATGTGGCGCTCCAGCGTGTGTCGGAAATTTCCGATCGTTACAGCGAAGGAAATGAGACGTCCAGATATTACGGTGCAGGTTATATTGCGGAGTTTGGATTGGTCAATCCGTCAACACTGCGTCAGACATCGGGCTTAGGATGGTCGGAGAATCGGTTTTATCTGGTTTCACCGAAGTTCCTTGTGCGTTATGTAGAGCGATTCGCAGACAAGATTGACCGATATGACATTGGCGGTATTTCTTTAAGAGATCTCGGCAATCAGCTTCATTCCGATAAAAAGCGGACGAATGTCATTGACCGTACCGCGGCGCAGGATGTCGTGGAGGCGGAGCTTCAGAATTTGGAAGACACCGGTAAGCTGTTGATGGTAAATGCGGGAAATGATTACTCCTTTGCGTATGCGAATGACATCATCAACGCGCCGCTGACGGATAATGATTACTATATTGTGGACGAGACGATTCCGTTCTATGAGATGATCATACACGGCTGCATTGATTACTCCGGTTCGGTCATCAACTTAAGCGATACTTTCGACAGAACGGAGACCGTTCTGAATTTGATCGAGACGGGCGCGTCGCCGCACTTTGTATTCACGTGGGAGAATTCCAATGAGATGAAGAACACGGGTATCAGCCGTTTTTACTCGACCACGTATGAGAATTGGAAGCAGGAGGCGCTTGCCGTTTACGACGAGGTGAATGAGGTATTAAGTCACGTGAACGGAGCGACGATCGTGAACCATGTAATCTACGCAAACGGCGTACGTGCCATCACCTATAGCAACGGCGTCACGATTTATGTAAATACGGGTACTGCGAGCCAGACGGTGGACGGTGTGACCGTTCCGGCACGAGGCTATGAGATGGGAGGCGTTCATTGATGAAGAAGAAGAAAAGAAAAATGACTCTCACAAGAAAACGTGCCATTACCGGTTATCTCTTTATCATGCCATGGCTGATCGGTTTCCTGTGGTTTTATGTACGAAGCTTGTTTATGACGATGCAGTTTTCCTTGAACGTACTGGAGGTAAGGCCGGGAGGCGGTTACACGCTGACGTTTGCGGGACTTGATAATTTTATTTATGCGTTCCGCGCACATGCATCGTTTAAGCAGATATTGACAACCTCTGTTGCAAATATGCTGATTGATGTACCGCTGATCACATTTTTCAGCTTGTTCATGGCACTGCTGCTCAATAAGAAATTCCATGGACGAACACTCGTCCGGGCAATCTTCTTCCTGCCGGTTATTTTGAATTCGGAAGCGATTACGGATGCGATGGATTTGGCGCGCAGCATGATGAGCGGCGGAATGTCCAATGCGGCTGCAGAGGTCGCGGAGGCGGCTTCAAGCGGCGTGAGTATCGAATACTATATTCAAATGTTCGGTTCGCTCGGTCTGCCGATGGGGATGATTGAGTATATTATGGGCGCGGTTGCCCGAATCAGTGAGATCATCAATGCCTCAGGTGTACAGATTATTATCTTTATCGCAGCGCTGCAGTCCATACCGGGTTCCATGTATGAGGTAGCAAAGATCGAGGGTGCGACGGGGTATGAAACGTTCTGGAAGGTAACGTTCCCGATGGTAATGCCCCACATTATCACAAACGTGGTCTACACCGTGGTGGACAGTTTTGCAGATTCCGAAGTTGTCGAGCTGGCGTATGACACGGCGTTTACCAATAATAATTACGGATTGAGCTCCGTAATGAGTCTGGTATCTACCGTGATCACCTGTTTGATTCTGGTGATCGTATGCCGCTTCATACAGAAGCGTGCGTTCTACTATAACTAAGAAAGGAGGAAAAAGAAATGGCGAAGACAACAAAGGCAACAAAGGCAACAAAGAATACAAAAACATTTTCCGTACAAAAGCTGAAAGAACAGTACATGGCGCTTAAGACGGATACACAGTTTGCCAATGACAGAAAGCGCTGGCAGTCCAATGGTAAGGGCTTTCTCATCGGTTTGTTGAAGTTTTTATTGATCGTCGGTGTCAGCTATGTGATCTTAGGTCCGGTGCTTGGCATTGTTACAAGTTCTTTTTTCTCCAATGCCGATAACTATAACCCGATGGTATATATGATTCCGCAGGAGCCGACGCTGGAGCGCTATTCAAAGGCAAGCGCGTATCTGGACTACTGGAAAACTCTGAGCAATTCCATGATCTATTCGGTTACGCTCATGATGATTCAGGTGTTTATCTGCTCCATGGTAGGATATGGTTTTGCGAGATATAAATTTCCGCTCAAGAATTTGTTTTTTGCGTTAGTCGTCGTGATGATCGTCATTCCGACGCACACGATCATGCTTCCGCTGTATATGACGTTTGCGAATTTTGATGTGCTCGGTATTATCAGGCTCATCAAAGGAGCGCCGGTCAATATTTTATCAACACCGATTCCGGTATATATTATGACGGTGTTCGGGTGCGGTTTACGTTCGGGACTTTATATCTACATTTTCAATCAGTTCTTCCGCGGGCTGCCGAAGGAGATCGAGGAGGCGGCGTTTGTGGACGGCGCGGGCACATGGTACACCTACTTCCGTATCATGCTTGTTAATGCAATGCCTTCTGTCATTACCGTGGCGATCTTTTCCATGGTATGGCAGTATAATGATACATTTTACGGAAAGTTATTTTTGATCAGCGATGATCTGATAATCAGTAAGAAGATTGCGGGGTTGACGGCAAATATAGCGACGAATGAGAAGATTTATGATCCGGCCATTCAGCAGTTATATTTAGACGCCGGAATCGTGCTCGTAATGCTTCCTGTGGTTATCATCTATGTCGTTCTTCAAAAATACTTTATAGAGGGAGTTGAGCGAAGCGGTATTGTCGGTTAAACGGCGGAACGCCTTGCTCGTAACAATTCAACGATACTAAATAAGGAGGATGAAAAAGTTGAAGGCAAAAAAACTCTTAGCATTATTCCTTGCAGCAGCGATGACCTTTGCAATGGTTGGCTGCGGCGGCAATGATGCCGAAACAGACGCACCGTCTGATGCGAATCAGACGGACGACGCAGCACCGACGGAGGCTCCGACAGAAGCACCGACGGAAGCACCTTCCGATGATGTGACACCCGCAACGACTGAGGCGAGCATCGATTTCGAGGATGGTGCATTTGGTTTCGTATATTGCGATACCAAAATTGCAGGCGGCACCGGTCCTGCAGAGCTTTCCGTAGTAGATTATAACGGCTCCAAAGCATTACAGGTAGTGCCGGGTGGAAAGTTCCCCTGTGTGGCTATGCCGGTTGACCAGCTTTTGGGTGATCAGGCAGGCAATGTGGCGACGATCGATGTGACGATCGGTACAACAAGCCCGGACGGTATCTTCTATGCCGTATCCGGAAAGCTTTACAGCGTGATCAGCGACAATAAGGATGTTGATCAGCCATGGAGCGTTTACCTTGAGGCGGCAAACCCGAAGACTGTGACCTATACGGTTCCTGACGGCAGATCCTTTGCTGCGGGGGATGTATTTGCAATCTCCATGGAAGTTGATAACGCAAAGAGTGAAGCCGGTGCGCCGACAACCCTTTACATCGACAACATTACTTTTAAGGATGCATCCGGCAATGTGCTTGCAGCGGATACTTCTGTTGTCGTAGAGGCAGCGGCTGAAGAGGCAGACCCGAACCTTTTGGTATTAAAGGATGTGGTTGAGATTGACGGCTTTGCGGCAAGCGCAGGCGGCTGGGCGCAGGACGGTATCGATCTGACCGAGGAGCAGAAGGCACTCTTTGTACCGGGCTCCGTGATTGAGATTGATTACAACGGCGCTACACCGGTATGGCTTGTAGCAGTCAGCGCGGATGAAAATCCGAACCCGCTGGGTACATGGCTGCGCGGCGTGGATCAGAATACCTTTGCTCCGAACGCTTATGTAGGCAACGGCAAGATTCAGTACCGTTATGAGGATCTGGTAGAGTTCTTTGGAGAGGACTTCGGTCAGTATGTGAAGACGTTACAGTGCGAGGCAGCCAATGACTGGGAAGTATTCGGTATGAGAGTCGGCACGGACAGCGGTCTGGTAACGGTAGGCGGCACGGAGCTTGAGGGCTTTGCAAAAAGCGCAGGCGGCTGGGCGCAGGACGGTATCGACCTGACAGATGAGCAGAGAGCACTCCTTGTACCCGGTTCCGTTATTGAAATCGAGTATAGCGGCGAGACACCGGTATGGCTTGTGGCAGTCAGCGCGGATGAAAATCCGAACCCGTTGGGCACATGGCTGCGCGGCGTAAATCAGGAAACCTTCGAGGTTGACGGTGCGGTAGGTGACGGCGTGGTTCAGTACACCTATGAGCAGTTAGTACCGTACTTCGGAGAGGACTTCGGTCAGTATGTGACGACGTTACAGTGCGAAGCTGCCAATGATTGGGAAGTCTTCAGCGTGAGGGTTGGAAAGCCGATCGTTCCGGTCAAGAATGCAACGGAGCTTGAGGGCTTTGCAAAAAGCGCAGGCGGCTGGGCACAGGATGGTATCGACCTGACAGATGAGCAGAGAGCACTCCTTGTACCGGGCTGTGTGATCAATATTGAGTACAGCGGTGATACACCGGTATGGCTTGTAGCAGTCAGCGCGGATGAAAATCCGAACCCGTTGGGCACATGGCTGCGCGGCGTGAACCAGGATACCTTCGAGGTTGACGGCGCAGTAGGAGACGGTATCGTTCAGTACACCTACGAGCAGTTAGTACCGTACTTCGGCGAGGACTTTGGTCAGTATGTGACGACGTTACAGTGTGAAGCGGCGAATGACTGGGAAGTTTACAGCGTGTCTGTAGGTATGCAGTAAGATCGCAGAATAGGTAACTCAAAACCGTCGGGCGGCGGGACCGTATCGCCGCCTGCGGTTTCACTAATGATATTCATGAAAAATGAAGGAGGAATCAAATAGCATGAAATATTATAAGAAATTACTTGCGCTCGGTCTCAGCGTGGTTATGCTTGCAGGTATGACGGCGTGCGGCGGCGGTGATGATAAGCCGGCGGCAAGCGATAACAATAATACACCTGCAGCAAGCGGTAACAATTCATCCGGCAACGATGACAATACGTCTGCGGACAATTCTGACGGCGGTAATACAGTGGGTCCGGCAGCCGAGACGAGAACGATCAGGATCGGTACATGGTACGATCACTTCTATGACAGTACGAACGAGAGCATTTGGGATGATACAACTGTATCCGATGAGGAGTTTGCGCAGGCGCATTTTGATATTGTCAAAGAGGTTGAGGAGAAGTACAATGTAAGAATCGAGTTCGTCAACCTGACCTTTAACGGTGTAAAAGAGTCCATTAACACCTCCATCTTAGCAGGACATCCGGACTGTGATATTTATGAGGTGGATTTGGGCTTCGGTATCGCGGCAGCATTGAACGGCTATGCAGTGAATCTGCGGGAGCTCGTTCCTGATGCGGATATTTGCAACGACCAGATGATCTTTGCGCCGACCAATATCGGTCTGAAGGATGGCAGTATTTATTTGTTTACGGCTGTTTCTAAGGAGGCAGAGCTTTATAACACCTATATGCTTGCTTACAATAAGCAGATTTTGGATGATGCGGGTCTTGAGTATCCCGAGGATCTGTATGAGAGAGGCGAGTGGACATGGGATAAGTGGCGTGAGTATATGATCCAGTTGACACAGGATACAAACGGTGACGGCGTGATCGATCAGTACGGCTACTGCTCCCGCTGGGATTTCACCGTGTATAATCTCTTAATGTCGAATGGCACGACGATGGCATCCACCGATACAGAGACACTTTCCAGCCCGGAAGTTGGTGAAGTGATTGACTTCATGTACAATATGTGGGCGGTGGACAGAGTGGCAAAGCCGTGGAATTCGGATGATTTTGACTCCAACCAGAACTCTTATACTGACGGCAATATTGCATTTTGGGCAACTGCAGCATGGATTTCCGATGCAAACAAAGATATTGATTGTGACTTCGACGTCGTATGGTGCCCGTGGCCGATCGGACCGAACGGAAATCAGGAGACCAATAATCTCCGTAACCTGTCCTCAGGTAATGCGTATATGATCCCGACCGGTGTGGAAGATCCGGAATTCGTTTACCATGTATTTGAGGATTGGGCGAACTGGTATCATGGCGATACTGAATTCCGTGATTCTAACGTAACATGGTGGGAAGACTGTGCGATGACCGAAGAGAACTTTGCGGTTATGGAATATCTCGGTTCGAGAGATCAGTTTGACCTTTGGAATTCCTTCGGGCTGAAATGGGATGATGACTGGGTAAAAGTCTTAAATGGCGAGATGACCCCGGCACAGTTCCAGGAGACATGGAAGCAGCCGATGCAGGATTCCCTGGATAGCTTCTTTAAGTAATCCGCTATTGATCGTTATGAAGCAGCATTGAAAAGCAGGAATGCCGCCGCATATCCAAGTGGTGTGCGGCGGCGGTCATGCTGATTTGTACGAAGCGTCATGTTTTCGGACAGAAACGGCGCGGCAGACTATATAGAAAGGGAACAGGGAGGGAAACTTGTTTCGCAGCGATAGTCTTTTTTCAAGATTTATGGGAATGCTCTGTGATATTTTATGGGTAGGCATTTTGTGGATACTCGGATGCATTCCGATCATTACGGCAGGCGCGTCAACGACGGCGGCATATTACGCGATGACAAAGTCGGTGCGTCATAAGACCGGTTATATCCATAAGGAATTTTTGCACTCATGGAGAGCGAATTGGAAGCAGGCGACAGTCATGACGCTGGTGTTTGTGATCGCTGCCCTGGTCATTGTGTTTGACATCCGCTATGTATGGGTGAATGACAATAAGTTAAACAGCGCGCTGTTCATGGTGCTGCTGTTGGTTTCGTTTTTGATCGCCTCCGTTACGGTTTATTTTTGTCCGTTTTTATCTAGATTTGAAAAGAAAAACTTAGAAATGCTGAAATTTACGGCATTTGCGGCGTTTAAGTATCTGCCGCTCACATTTGGGATCATTGTGCTTTTTGTACTTGCCGTGATCGGTGTGTATCTGATGCCATGGTCTGTGTTTGTGATCCCGGGCGTTTATTTGTTCCTGCTGACTTATCCGATGGAGTATGTGATGTTGAAATTCATGCCCGTTCCGGAGGAAGGAAGCGAGGAAGCGGAAAAGTGGTATTATCAATAGAAAGAAAGCTACGGCCGTTTTTTTACGGCTGTTCATATAAAGTATTGTTACATAGATGGATTTGGTATTAATCAGGTATGTTCCATGAGGGATACAGAGGGAAGCATAGGTGGGGCATGAATAAGAATGTGACGATGAAGAACATAGCCGATGCTTTGGGTGTCAGCACCGTTACTGTTTCAAAGGCGTTGTCGGATAAGGACGGTGTCGGTGAACAGCTCCGCCGGAGCATTAAGCAGAAGGCCGATGAGATGGGCTATTGCCACAGTGTATCAAAGGCGAAATGTGTTTCGGACAGTTCCAAATTTAATATCGGTGTGATCGTTGCAAGCAATTATGTGGATCCGGATTCGTACGCGTTCTATTTGAAGGTGTATCATTATATTATCCTTGCTTTAACAAAGTGCAATTATTCTGGCATTATGGAGATCATTTCGGATGACATGCGCGACAACTTGGCGATGCCCGTTGTTGCGGCGGAGCGTAAGGTGGACGGCATTATTGTTTTAGGGCAGTTTACGACCGCTTATGTGCAGAAAGTGAAAGATACGGGAATCCCGCTTGTTCTTTTGGATTTTTATGATGGGGAAGTGGAAACCGACAGTGTGGTCACGGATAATGTATACGGTGCATACAGGCTGACGGAATACTGTATTGATAAGGGACATAAAAAGATTGCGTTTGTCGGAAGCATTCATGCGACGGCTTCCATACTTGACCGTTATCTTGGCTATTATCGGGCGCTGCTGGTGCATGGAATCGAACCGAGAGCAGATTATGTGCTGGAGGATAGGGATGAGAACTGCCTGTTCAAAAGTGAGATCGCTCTGCCGGAAGACATGCCGAGCGCATTTGTATGTAATTGCGATGAGCTTGCCTATCTGCTGATAGAGCAGCTTCGGAACAAAGGGCTGCGTGTGCCGGAGGACGTGTCCGTGGTCGGATTCGATAACTATACGTTTATCGGTCATCTTACTTATCAAAAGCTGACAACGGTTGCAGTTAATGTGGAAGTGATGGCGGGTGAGGCGGTTTCCCTGCTGATCAGCCAGATCGAGGGCGGTGCGCCGTCCAATGTCAGAAAGGTCATCGACGGAACACTCTTAATCAGAGATTCCGTGAAAGATATTAGTAAATGAGCGCAAAGGCGCATCAAAGAAAGGGAAAAGGAGAACTAGTATGAGCGAAGTAAAAATGTTGAATTGCCCGGAGGTTAAGAATGTGCCTTGGCAGGAGAAACCGGAAGGGATCATCGGGGCGCCGATCTGGAGATACACGGAGAATCCGATCATCGGCAGAAATCCGGTGGAGAATGTGGCACGGATTTTTAACAGTGCGGTTATGCCTTATGGAGATGAATTTATCGGTGTGTTCCGCGGTGAGCAGACAAACGGCATTCCTTATATCTATCTCGGGCACAGCAAGGATGCGATCCACTGGGAGTTTGATAAGGAAAAGATTCCGTTCAAGGATGAGAACGGCAATGATTTCATGCCGATCTATGCATACGATCCTCGTCTGGTGAAGGTGGAGGATACCTATTACATCATTTGGTGTCAGGATTTCTACGGGGCTTCCATCGGTATGGCAAAGACAACAGATTTTAAGACCTTTACGAGACTGGAAAATCCGTTCATTCCGTTTAACAGAAACGCAGTACTGTTTCCGAGAAAAATAAACGGAAAGTATATGTTGTTAAGCCGTCCTTCCGACAGCGGGCATACGCCGTTCGGCGACATTTTCTTAAGCGAGAGCCCGGACATGGTATACTGGGGCAGACATCGCCATGTGATGGGACGCAGCAGCGAGTGGTGGGAGTCCGTGAAGATCGGCGGCGGTGCCGCTCCGATCGAGACGACCGAGGGATGGCTGTTATTCTATCACGGCGTATCCGGAACTTGCAACGGTTTTGTATATTCCATCGGCGGTGCGATCCTTGATATTGATAATCCGTCCAAGGTGCTTTACAGATGTGAGAATTTCCTGCTGACACCGGAGGAGTGGTATGAGGAGAGAGGCTTTGTTCCGAATGTCTGCTTCCCCTGTGCGACGATCCATGATCCGGTATCCGGTAAGATCGCGCTGTATTACGGATGCGCGGACAGCTATGTCGGACTGGCATTTACAAAACTGGATGAGATTGTAGATTACATTAAGACACACAGCCATGTAACGGACAACGATACCGAGCTTGGTATCCGCTAAGACGTGTGAAATCGTGGGATACAAAAGAACAGGAGAGTCAGCTTCTCCTGTTCTTTTGTGGTATTATATGGTATACTGCAAAGGGCAGAGTTAAGCAGACAAGGAAAAACGATCGTTTTCCCGGGGCTCTGCCCGGAACAAATAATAGTGCGAGATACCAATCATAAAATGAGTAAATAAGGAGATACAGTATGGCTTATCAGATTCAGACCGAAAAAGGTTTGGTGAACAGAGGAAACTGGTACCGGCTCAAGGAGTGCATGCGGCGCGCTGAGGGCGGTGACCGCATCACGATCGGTTTTTTAGGCGGTTCCATCACACAGGGAGCTGTCGCTGAAACGCACACGACCTGCTACGCGTATCTTGTATTTGACTGGTGGGTAAAAAAATTCCCGAAAACCGCATTTACCTATGTCAACGCCGGTATCGGAGGAACTACTTCACAGTTTGGCGCGGCAAGGGCGCAGAGCGACCTTCTTTCCAGCCGGCCGGACGTCGTGTTTGTGGAGTTTTCCGTCAATGATGAAAATAATGATTTCTTCAAAGAGACTTATGAGGGACTTGTCAGAAAGATTTATGACGCGCCGTTAAAGCCGGCGGTCACGCTCATTCATAATGTCATGTATGATCACGGAAAGACGGCGCAGGAAATCCATCAGGCGGTCGGAACGTATTATGATCTTCCCTGTGTGGCAATGAAGCCGACTATTTATGCGGAGGTCGAAGCGGGCAGGATTCCGAACCGTGATATTACGCCCGATGATCTGCATCCGAATACGGCGGGGCATGCGCTGGTTGCCTCGGTGATCATTGCATATTTGGAGAAGGTTTATGCGGAGCTGTCCAAAGAGGAAGCGCCGCCGAAAGCAATGCCCGCACCATTGACGGACAATCACTATCAGAACAGCGTGCGTCTGCAGAACAATAACGCGTCGCCCGTTTTAGACGGCTGGACGGCGGATCTGACGCCGCAGCGTCTGGTTTTGGAAGGGTTTCGTAACGGCTGGACGGCAGGAAAACAGGGGGCAAAGATTACGTTTGAGGCAGAGGGAAGCGAGATTGCGGTGCAGTACCGGAAGACGATCACGCAGCCTGCGCCGATTGCAAAGGCGGTCGTGGACGGGGATGAGAAAAACGCGGTGATCCTGGATGCCAATTTTGACGAGACATGGGGAGACTGCCTTTTTATGCAGAATCTTCTCGTGCATGGGGAGAACCGGAAGCATACCGTGGAGATCACGCTGACGCAGACACATGAGGATGACGCATCCTTATTTTACTTAATATCGTTGATCATATCACACTAGAAAGAGGTTACCATGTTTCGAGATGATTTTGTCTGGGGCGTAGCGGCAAGTGCGTACCAGATCGAGGGAAAAGAACCGGGGGACGGTATCGGAAAAGGCATATGGGATATCTATGCTGACGAAGGGAAAATATATGGCGGACACCGTGCGGAGATCGCGTGCGATCATATGCACCGTTATGAGGATGATTTTGCGATCATGGGTGCGCTCGGTATCAAGGCGTATCGTTTTTCGGTCAATTGGTGCCGGATCCTGCCGGAGGGAACGGGAAAAGTCAATGAAAAGGGCGTTCTTTTTTATCGCGATCTGATCAAGAGCATGCTGAAAAACGGTGTGACGCCGTATCTGACGCTCTATCACTGGGAGCTGCCGCAGGCGCTCCAGAATCAGGGCGGCTGGCTGAACGAGAAGTCGATCGAATGGTTCGGCGAGTATGCGCGGGTCATTGCAGAACGGTTTTCCGATCTGGTTGAGCATTTCATTACGCTCAATGAGCCGCAGTGCTTTGTTGGACTTGCCCACCTGCGGGGCGTGCAGGCACCCGGATTAAAGATGTCCTACACAGAGACCTTTCAGATCGCGCACAATGCGCTGCGCGCGCACGGGCAGGCGGTCATCAATCTGCGCAAATACGCGTGCCGTCCGGTCAAGGTCAGTATTTCTTTGACATGCGGCGTGGCGATCCCGAAGACGGATGCGCCTGAGGATATTGAGGCGGCACGGAAGGTCTATTTCGGTTTCTATAATGATATGGACAATTGGGCATGGAATATGGGCTGGTTTTCGGATGCGGTCTTTCTTGGAAAATACCCCGAGGAGGGTGTACGGAAATTCGAAAAATGGCTGCCGAAGATCACGAAAGAGGATATGGAGCTGATCTCACAGCCGCTCGATTTCATGGGAACAAATATTTACAACGGCTATTATATCCGGGCAGGAGAGAACGGTGAGCCGCAGTTTCTGGATTATGAATACGGCGCGCCGCAGACGGCAACGGGCTGGCCGATGACACCGGAGTGTATATACTGGGGACTGCGCTTTGCCTATGAGCGTTATCATCTGCCGATTCACGTGACGGAGAACGGCGTCTGCTATCGGGATATTGTGTCCCCGGACGGGCGCGTGCATGATACGAACCGCAGTACGTTTTTGGATGCGTATTTGTCTGAGGTGCAGAGAGCGGCAGACGAGGGTGTGGATGTCAGAGGTTATTTTTTATGGACGTTTTTGGATAATTTTGAGTGGTCGGAAGGTTACAAAGACCGGTTCGGCATCATTTATGTGGATTATGCGACGCAGAAGCGGACGGCAAAGGACTCCGCATACTGGTATGCGGAAACGATCAGAACAAACGGAGGGAATTTGAGCATGAATCAGGAAGTAAAATCAATCTTATTTTTGAATCCGGTATTCAAGCAGATGATCTGGGGAGGAAACCGCCTTGGGACGGACTGGGGGTATCCGATACCCGGCGACGACACGGGCGAGTGCTGGGCTGTCAGCGCGCATCCGAACGGGGACTGCGCTGTGCGCGAGGGCGTGTATGCGGGCAGGACGCTGTCCGAGCTCTGGGAGAAAGAACCTGCGCTGTTCGGAAATACCGGGCTGGATCGTTTTCCGCTTCTCATCAAGATCATTGACGCGAAATCGGACTTAAGCATTCAGGTGCATCCCGATGACGCATATGCAAAAAAGAATGAGAACGGCTCTCTCGGCAAGACGGAGTGCTGGTACATTTTAGACTGCCCCGATGACGCGGCGCTCGTGATCGGGCACAACGCGTCCTCCAAAGAAGAGCTTCGTGAGATGATCGAGGGAAAGCGCTGGGGTGAGCTGATCCGCGAGATCCCCGTGAAAAAGGGAGATTTCATTCAGATCGATCCCGGAACGGTGCATGCGATCAAGGGCGGGCTGATGATCTTAGAAACACAGCAGAACAGCGATATTACCTATCGTGTCTACGATTATGACCGTTTGAGTAACGGGAAGCCGCGCGAGCTTCATATAGAAAAAAGCATTGATGTCATCACCGTGCCCGCAAAGCCGGTGGAGGAGAGTGTCATGACGCCTGCCGGACTTCCGGAAAACCAGATGAATCCGCTGATCGCATGTGATTATTATAAGGTATGGAAACTGGATGTGACTGCGCCCGTAACATTTTCGCAGGACGAGCCGTTCCTGATCATGAGCGTGATCGAAGGCAGCGGTCTTATAGACGGACAGCTTATCAAAAAGGGAGATCATTTCATTCTGCCGTCGGGCTATGGAACGTACAGCATACAGGGAAACCTGGAGATCATTGCGTCAACAATTAAAAATGAGAAGAATTTCTAAATCTAAAGCTCATTTCGCCAGTGAAAGTGGAGAGGAATCAAGATGCTTGCAAAAAAATATCAGGAAATGTTATCGGCGAAGTCTGTGATCCGCAGCCTGTCGGAATATGCCACGGAGCGGGGAAAGCAGATCGGTTATGAAAACGTCTTTGATTACAGTCTGGGAAATCCTTCGGTCGAAGTGCCGCAGTCCTATACGGATACGTTGATCGCCATGCTGCGCGACGAAAATTCGATGGCGCTGCACGGTTACAGCCCGACGCTGACGATTCCTGCCGTCAGAGAAGCAGTTGCGGAGAACTTAAACCGGCGTTTTGGCATGAATTACCAAAAAGAGCATATCTTTATGGTGAGCGGTGCTGCGGGTGCGATCGCGCATGCGATCCGTTTGGTGACGTCGCCCGGAGATGAGATTTTGACGTTTGCTCCTTTTTTCCCGGAATACCATCCGTATGTGGATTTAAGCGGTGCGTGCCTGCGCGTCGTCCCTGCGCATACAGAGGATTTTCAGATTCATTTTGAGGCGTTTGACGCCATGATGAATGAGCGGGTCATGGCGGTGCTCATTAATACGCCGAATAATCCTTCGGGCGTGGTCTATTCGGCGCAGACGCTGCAGCATCTTTCCGCATATCTGCATGAGAAGCAGGAGGAATACGGACATGAGATTTATCTGATCTCCGACGAGCCGTACCGGGAAATCGCATTTGACGGCAAAAGCGTTCCCTATCCCGCTAATTATTATGAGAATACAATCACCTGTTATTCGTGGTCGAAATCCCTATCCGTGCCGGGAGACCGGATCGGTTATGTGGCGGTTCACCCCGCATGCCCGGACGCAGAGCTGATGATTCAGATGTGCGGGCAGATTTCGCGCGGAATCGGTCATAACTGCCCGACAGCCATGGTGCAGCTTGCGGTTGCTAAAAATCTGGACGCCGTTGCGGATCTGTCCGTCTATGAAACCAATCGGAATATTCTGTATGACGAGCTTGTCTCGCTTGGCTTTACCGTCGTGCGCCCCGCAGGAACGTTTTATATTTTCCCGAAAGCGCTTGAAGAGGATGCCGTTTCTTTTTGCGAGAAAGCAAAGAAGTATGATCTCATCCTTGTGCCGGGAGACAGCTTTGGCTGCCCGGGCTATTTCCGCATGGCATATTGTATTGACACGGAGAAGGTGGAGCGTTCCCTTGACGCGCTCAGACGCTTTGTGCGGGAAGAATATCAATCATCATAAGCAACCCATCGAAAGGAGCGGCTATGCTTGAAATTCTGAAAGCAATCTTATTCGGTATCGTGGAGGGCATCACGGAGTGGCTTCCCATCAGCAGTACGGGACATATGATCCTATTAAATGAGCTGGTGCCGCTTGGGGTATCCGATGAATTTTACAGCATGTTCGAGGTAGTGATCCAGCTTGGGGCTATCATGGCGGTTGTCGTGCTTTTCTGGCAGAAAATATGGCCTTTTCAGTGGAAGGACAGGACGAAGCCCGTCATAAAAAAAGACATCTTTCTCATGTGGTTTCAGATCGTGGCAGCCTGCATTCCCGCGGCGGTTGTCGGACTGTTGTTTGACGACGTGTTGGAAAAATACCTTTATAATTATGTTGTGGTCGCATTGGCGCTCATTGTGTTTGGCATTGCATTCATCGTGGTGGAAAACCGAAACCGCGGAATGCGCCCGGCTGTGACGAGCCTGCGGCAGATGACATATAAGACGGCGCTGATCATCGGACTGTTTCAGTTGATCGCCGCGGTGTTTCCGGGGACGTCCCGTTCGGGGGCGACCATCGTTGGCGCACTTATGATCGGGGTGTCAAGAACCGTGGCAGCGGAGTTCACGTTCTTTCTGGCGATTCCGGTGATGCTCGGGGCAAGCCTGCTAAAACTGGTAAAGTACGGTTTTGCATTTACGGGACAGGAAGTATGGATTCTTTTGACCGGAATGCTTGTTGCGTTTGTCGTCTCGCTTTTTGTGCTGAAATTCCTGATGGACTATATTAAAAAGCATGATTTTAAGGTTTTCGGCTACTATCGGATCGCGCTTGGCGCGTTGGTGCTGCTTTTCTTCCTGATTTTCAGGTAGATTTTCAGGCAAATTCTTTGTGCATTATTTATGAAAAAACTGGAAAAACCAAGGTCAAAAATATACAAACGCACGAAAGTTGCGTATTTTGTTTGACTTTTTGCTTCATATGCGATACAGTGCAACTGTATGAATTATAGTAAATGCTTTGTTACCAGCGTGAAACGTTCGGCAATGAGGTAGCAAGTTAGAAAAGATAAGGAAGCACAGTGCATGTGTAAAGGAGGAAGTATGGCTGAGACAAAGAAGCCTGTCACTGAGAAGGCAGCAGAAAAGGATGTAGTTGTAAAGGCAGAGGCAGCAGCACCCGCAGCAGTAAAGGATGAGGCGCCTGTTGTAAAGAAGAAACCGGGACGGAAGCCGGGTTCTAAGACGAAGAAGACGACGGAGAAGAAAGCTCCTGCAGCAAAGAAAGTGGCAGCGGAGAAGAAGGAGACCGTAAAGAGAAGTGCAAAGAACAGTCTCACCTTAGAGTGGGAAGGACGCTCCCTTACGGAAGATTCTCTGATTCAGAGCGCAAAGGATGTGTGGGTTCATGATCTCGGCAGAGACATTAAGGATTTCAAGTCCGCAGAGCTCTATGTAAAGCCGGCTGATAGAGCAGTTTATTATGTCATCAACGGCGATGTAACGGGCAGCTTTGGCCTGTAAGAAAGAGCGGGGGAATTCGTTCAAAAAGAGAATGTGAATCGCCGCATTTTCAAAAATAAAGGAATGAAATCAATACACCGTGTTACCGGCTGGTATCGGCGGTGTATTTTTTTTATGTATTTTTTATCATTATTTTTTCAAAAATGAGTTGACAATATAGAGGGTAAGTGATAACTTATGTATGAAGATATTAGCACTCTATCGAAATGAGTGCTAACAGGTAAAAGGGAAGGTGGTTACGGTTGGGGCAGGCAGTACTGGACGAAAGAAAAATGAAAATTCTGCAGGCGATCATCCGCAATTATCTTGAGACGGGAGAGCCGGTCGGAAGCAGAACGATTTCCAAATATACCGATTTGAATCTAAGCTCGGCGACCATCCGCAATGAGATGGCGGATTTAGAGGAACTGGGATACATCCTGCAGCCCCATACCTCGGCGGGGCGGATTCCGTCGGATAAAGGCTATCGCCTGTATGTGGATCACATGATGGCGGATAAGGAACGCGAAGTCAATGAGATGAAAGAGATGCTTCTTGAAAAAGAAGAAAAGATGGAGCGGCTTTTGCAGCAGGCAGCGAGGGTGCTTGCCACGAATACCAATTATGCCGCCATGATCTCCGCGCCGCAGATCGTTGGGAATAAGTTAAAGTTCATTCAGTTGACGAAGGTTGATGCGGGGCAGCTTTTGGCCGTGATCGTGGTTGAGGGTAATGTCATTAAGAATGAAATGTTCTCGGTGGAAGAGGAGCTTTCCGATGAGACCGTCTTAAAGCTCAATATTCTTTTAAATACACAGCTTGGAGGGCTTTCCGTCAATGAGATCAGTTTGGGTATGATCTCCGCCATGAAGCAGCAGGCGGGTATTCACAGCGGTATCGTGGGCGACGTGATCGACGCGGTCGCGGGGGCGATCACATCGGATGAGGACCTTGAGATCTATACAAGCGGCGCCAATAATATTTTCCGGTATCCGGAGCTTGCCGATCAGAAGCGCGCCAGCGAGCTGATCACGACGTTTGAGGAAAAGCAGGAATTGACTCAGATCGTGCAGGAGACGCTCTCGGACGATGAGAATACGGGCATCAAAGTTTATATCGGAGATGAGACGCCCGTGCAGCATATGAGGGACTGCAGTGTCGTGACGGCAACCTATGAGCTGGGCGAGGGCATGAAAGGAACGATCGGCATCATCGGTCCGAAGCGCATGGATTATGAGAAAGCAGTCGGCAGCCTAAAGACGGTGATGACGCAGCTGGAAGAAATATATAAGAAAAAGCAATAAAGGAGATGAGTCCCATGTCAGAAAAGAAGGATGACAGGATGAAAGAGGAGCAGACCGCAGATGCGCAGCAGGAAGGCGCGCAGACATCGGATGACGCCCGGGCAGTAACGGAAAGCGACAGCGGGGCGTGCGGCGAACAAAGCGCTGGCGAGGCATCAGCAGAAGCGGAACAGAGCGAAGACGGCGATGAGGCTGTGGACGCGGAACAGTCCGAAAGCGCCGACAAGTCGCCGGAGGATAAGGAACAGACCGTAAACGACGGGGAGACTGCGGCGGATGCGGATGATGACGCGGAGACCGCGGATGGTAAGGACACTTCCCATACAGATACGCCGAAAGAGAAGGAAGGCAAATTCTTTAAGAAGAATAAGAAACCGGATAAAAAGGATAAACAGCAGGAAAAGATAGAGGAGCTGGAGGATCGCGTCAGACGCCAGATGGCGGAATTTGAGAATTTCCGCAAGAGGACGGAAAAAGAAAAGACGATGATGTTTGAGACCGGCGCAAGAAGCGTGATAGAAAAGATCCTGCCGGTCGTCGATAATTTTGAACGCGGTCTGGCGAGCGTTCCGGAAGAAGAAAAGAACAGCCCGTTCGCCGAGGGCATGAGCATGGTTTATAAGCAGTTGATCAATGAACTGGAAAAACTGGAAGTGCGGCCGATCGAGGCGGTCGGCAAGGAATTCGATCCTGATTTCCACAACGCAGTCATGCAGGTGGAAAGTGAGGAGTATGAGTCCGGCATGATCGCACAGGAGCTGCAGAAGGGCTATACTTACCGCGACACCGTTGTCAGACACAGCATGGTGGCAGTCGTGCCGTAGGCGGTAAGGAAGCTGACGCAGAATCGCCGGGTGGCGCAATCGGGCGGACCTGTGACAGGACGGATCGTGTAAAAAGCCGGAAACGGATTTTTATAGACTAAAACAAAGAATTTTCAGATCGTATTTGAATGGAGGAGAGAACGATGGGAAAAATAATCGGAATTGACTTGGGAACAACAAATAGCTGCGTTGCCGTGATGGAGGGCGGAAAGCCTACGGTCATCGCCAATCAGGAAGGCGCGAGAACAACACCGTCAGTCGTGGCGTTCACAAAGAACGGAGAGCGTCTGGTCGGCGAGCCGGCAAAGCGTCAGGCGGTAACGAATGCGGACAATACGATCGCATCCATCAAGAGAGATATGGGTACGGATCACGGACGCAATATTGACGGAAAGAAATATTCCCCGCAGCAGATCTCGGCAATGATCCTGCAGAAACTGAAAGCGGATGCAGAAAATTATCTTGGAGAAAAAGTAACGGAGGCCGTCATCACGGTTCCGGCGTATTTCAATGACTCTCAGCGTCAGGCAACGAAGGACGCCGGCAAGATCGCGGGACTGGATGTAAAGCGCATCATCAACGAGCCGACGGCGGCGGCGCTTGCTTACGGCCTTGACAATGAAAAAGAGCAGAAGATCATGGTGTACGACCTCGGCGGCGGTACATTTGATGTCTCCATCATCGAGATCGGCGAGGGTGTCATCGAAGTGCTTGCGACAAACGGCGATACCCATCTTGGCGGCGACGACTTCGACCAGAAAGTCATTGACTGGATGGTAAAAGAGTTTAAGAATGCAAACGGCGTGGACTTATCTCAGGATAAGATGGCGCTTCAGAGATTAAAGGAAGCGGCGGAGAAAGCAAAGAAGGAACTTTCCTCCGCGACGCAGACGAATATCAATCTGCCGTTCATCAGCATGAATGCAAGCGGCCCGCTTCATTTTGATATGAATCTGACCAGAGCAAAATTTGATGAACTGACCCATGATCTGGTAGAAAAGACGGCAATCCCGGTTCAGAACGCATTAAAGGATGCGGGACTGACCGCATCAGATCTCGGCAAGGTGCTTCTTGTCGGCGGTTCCACAAGAATTCCTGCCGTACAGGATAAGGTAAAACAATTGACCGGTCATGAGCCGAATAAGTCCTTAAATCCGGATGAGTGTGTAGCGCTCGGCGCTTCCATTCAGGGCGGTAAGCTTGCCGGAGACGCGGGCGCAGGAGAAATCCTTCTGCTTGACGTAACGCCGCTGTCCCTGTCCATTGAGACGATGGGCGGCGTCGCAACGAGACTGATCGAGAGAAATACGACGATCCCGACGAGAAAGAGCCAGATCTTCTCAACGGCGGCGGATAATCAGACCGCAGTTGACATTAATGTCGTACAGGGTGAGAGACAGTTTGCGAAGGATAATAAGTCCTTAGGACAGTTCCGTTTAGACGGTATCCCGCCTGCAAGACGCGGCATGCCGCAGATTGAGGTTACCTTCGACATTGACGCAAACGGTATCGTGAATGTATCCGCCAAGGATTTGGGAACGGGCAAGGAGCAGCATATCACGATCACGGCAGGCTCGAATATGTCCGACGAGGATATTGATAAGGCAGTCAAGGAAGCAGCGGAGTACGAGGCGCAGGATAAGAAGCGCAAGGAAGCCATTGACACGAGAAATGATGCGGACTCCTTTGTATTCCAGACAGAGAAGGCGTTAGGCGAGGTCGGCGATAAGATCAGCGCAGATGAGAAAGCATCGCTTGAGAGCGACTTACAGGCACTCAAGGATCTTTTGGATAAGACCAAGGACAACGAGATGACAGAGGATCAGGTGACAGAGTTAAAGGCGGCAAAAGAAAAGCTGATGAACAACGCACAGAACCTGTTCACAAAAATGTACGAGAACATGCAGCAGGCAGGCGGCGCGGCAGGACCCGACATGGGCGGCATGGGTGCGGAGGCAGGACCGGCACCTGAGCAGACGGATGACGACGTCGTTGACGGAGATTACCGCGAGGTATAACACATATGGCAGAACAGAAACGGGATTATTACGAGGTGCTTGGAGTCGGCAAGAATGCCGATGAAGCAGAGATTAAAAAAGCATATCGTGTACTGGCTAAAAAATATCATCCCGATATGAATCCGGGTGACAAAGAGGCGGAAAAGAAGTTTAAGGAAGCGTCCGAGGCTTATGCAGTCTTAAGCGACCCGGAAAAGCGCAGGCAGTACGACCAGTTCGGGCATGCGGCGTTCGAGGGCGGCGCGGGAGGAGGCGGCTTCGGCGGTTTTGACTTCAGCGGCGCAGATTTCGGCGATATATTCGGTGATATATTCGGCGATCTGTTCGGCGGAGGACGGCGTTCGGGAAGATCGGGCAACGGACCGATGCGCGGGCGCAATGTGAGAACGAGCATCCGCATCAGCTTTGTGGAAGCGGTGTTCGGCGCGGAAAAAGAGATCGAGATACCGTACAAGGAAGAGTGCAAGACCTGTCACGGAAGCGGTGCGAAGCCGGGAAGCGGTCCTGTCACCTGTGATAAATGTAAGGGCTCCGGACAGATTGTTTACACACAGAACAGCTTTTTCGGAACGGTCAGGAATGTGCAGGCATGCCCTGATTGTAACGGAACGGGAAAGGTCATAAAGGACAAATGTCCCGACTGCCACGGCTCCGGTTATCATTCCATCCGCAAAAAGATCATGGCGATCATTCCGGCGGGAATCGATAACGGGCAGGCATTCCGCATTTCCGATATGGGAGAGCCGGGAACGAACGGTGGGCCGCGCGGAGATGTGCTTGTGGAATGTCAGGTGATGCGTCACCCGATCTTCCAGCGCGATGGTGTGGATATTTATTCGACCGTACCGATTTCATTCGCGATCGCCGCGCTTGGCGGCGAGGTACTTGTCGATACGCTTGACAGCAGGATTGCCTACACGATCAAGCCGGGAACCCAGACGGACACCCGCGTTGTCCTAAAACGCAAGGGTGTGCCGAATGTTCATAACAAGGAGCAGCGAGGCAACCATTATGTCACGTTCGTGGTGCAGGTGCCGGATAAGCTGTCCGCAAAAGCACGCGATCTGCTGACGGAGTTTGATTCCATGACGGGCGACAGCTTAAATGAGGTCAAACGCGTAACAGGTACGAAGGCGGGCGGAGAAACGCAGAAAGAGACAAAGAAGAAAAAGAAATTTTTCTGATCAGGTAATGGTAAGGGGCGTGAACAATTCGGGTTTGCGCCCTTGTCTTTTATGAAAAATCCATATATACTGTAACAGAACAGTCCGCGGGAAAACGGACGGCAAAGAAAGCGGGGGGATGCAGCGATGAAGTGGACGGCATTCAGGATCAAGACGGTGACGGAGGCGGAGGACATTTTGATCAGCACGCTCTATGACATTGGGCTTGAAGGCGCGCAGATCGAGGACAAGGTTCCTTTGACGGCAGCGGATAAGGAGCGGATGTTCGTGGATATTCTTCCTGATACCGCGGAAGATGACGGGATCGCCTATGTGACGTTTTTTGTGGAGACGGATGAGGACGGACTGCTTCTTCTTTCGGGGGAAAAGACGACGAAGCAGGAACTTCTTTCGCGCATCGAGCAGGAGATGGACGATCTTCGCGGCTTTATGGAGCTGGGAGAGGGGACGATCTCATTGTCCGAGACGGAGGACATTGACTGGATCAATAACTGGAAACAGTATTTTCATCAATTCTATATCGACGATCTGCTTGTGATCCCGTCATGGGAGGCAGTCAGACCGGGGGACAGGGACAAGAAAGTCCTGCATATCGACCCCGGTACGGCGTTCGGAACGGGCATGCATGAGACGACGCAGCTCTGCATCCGCCAGATCAGAAAATATATGACAAACGAGACGGCGCTTTTAGACGTCGGTACGGGAAGCGGCATTCTTGGCATCATTGCGCTCATGTATGGGGCGAAGCGTGTGACCGGCACGGATATTGACCCGTGCGCGGAGCAGGCGGTTTCTGAAAATCTTTCGGCGAACGGCATTGACGCATCGAGGTTTGAACTGCTGATCGGGAACCTCATTACCGATGAGAAGCTTCGGGAATGCGTCGGCGATGAGCAGTATGACATTGTCACTGCGAATATCTTAGCGGATGTGCTTGTACCTCTGACACCCGTGATCACGCGGCATATCAAGCCGGGCGGCTATTATATCACGTCGGGTATCATCAATGAGAACCATAAGGAACAGGATGTGCGGGACGCGATGCTTGCAGCGGGCTTAGAGATCGTGGAAGTGACCTATCAGGGCGAGTGGGTGAGCGTGACCGGGCGGCGCAAGTGAGATAGGGGGCTTTTGACGCCTAAATTGATTTGTGTCATTGCGGAATGAAGTCCATAACGGATATGGTTGTACAAATATGCAAGTCCGTAAGCAGGGCACTGTGAGACCGCCAGTACTTATATGCGGTATTTTCGCATGTTACGTACTGCTGCGGTCGAGCTGTAGCGAAAGCGTGCCTGCGAAGGATTGCATATTTGTACAGCCTCGAAATTAGATTTACGCGTCTCGCAATGACATAAGATCCGGAGATACGTTTGAAGGAGACGCCTATGTATCATTTTTTTGTGGAGCCGTCGCAGATCGACGTGGAAAGACGCCGCGTCGTGATCACGGGGGAGGATGTGAACCATATCGTGAACGTGCTGCGCATCAGGCAGGGAGAGGAGCTTGCCGTCAGCAACGGTGTGGACGGAAAGGAATACCGCTGTGAGGTGCACGCGTTTGATCAGGAGCGGGTAGAGTGCGTGCTCCGTTTTATCAAAGAGGACGGCGTGGAGCTGCCCGCAAGGGTGCGGCTGTTTCAGGCGCTGCCGAAAGCGGATAAAATGGAGCTCATCATACAGAAGGCGGTGGAGCTCGGCGTTTATGAGATCATTCCCGTTGCGTCGGGGCGCTGCGTCGTGAAGCTGGATGCGAAGAAAGAGGCATCGAAGCTGGCACGCTGGAATGCCATTGCGGAGGCGGCGGCAAAACAGAGCAGGCGCGCGCTGATCCCGAAGGTCAGTCACGTTGTTTCTTTTGCCGATGCGGTGAAAGAAGCGGCAGGGGCGGATGTGAAAATGATCCCCTATGAGCTTGCCGCGGATATGGAACGCACAAGAGAGCTGATCGGCAGCATCCGTCCCGGCTCGCAGATCGCGGTCATGATCGGACCGGAGGGCGGTTTTGAGGAGACGGAGATCGAACAGGCAAAAGCGGCGGGGATCGTGCCCGTGACATTGGGCAGGCGTATCCTGCGTACGGAAACGGCAGGCTTCACTGTCATGGCATGGCTCATGTATCATTTGGAGACGCCTTAGAATATAGTAATATATATTGGAATGAGAGAAGACAGAAATGAAATGTTATTTTGATAATTCGGCGACCACGAGATGCTTTGACAGCGTTGCTGAAATTGTAGATCAGGTCATGCGTATGGATTACGGAAATCCGTCAAGTCTGCATACAAAGGGTGTGGAGGCGGAGCAGTATGTCCGCTATGCGAAGGAACAGATCGCGAAAAGCTTAAAAGTACAGGAAAAAGAGATTCTTTTTACATCGGGAGGAACGGAAGCGGATAATCTGGCGATCATCGGTGCGGCAATGGCAAACTACCGCAGGGGAAGGCATCTGATCACAACACAGATCGAGCATCCCGCTGTTTTGCAGACAATGAATTATTTAGAGAGTCTCGGCTACGGCGTTACTTACCTGCCCGTGGATGCATACGGGCGTATCCGTATCGAGGAGCTGGAGGCGGCGACCACACCGGAAACGATCCTTGTTTCCATCATGCATACGAATAATGAAATCGGAAGTGTCATGCCGATTGCGGAGGCGGGCAGAGTCATCAAGCAGAAAAACCCGCAGACCCTGTTTCATGTGGATGCGGTGCAGGGATACGGAAAATGCCGCATTTATCCGAAAAAAGAAGGGATCGATCTGTTGTCGGTGAGCGGGCATAAGATTCATGCGCCGAAAGGAATCGGGTTCCTGTATGTCGGTGAGAAAGTAAAGATCAAGCCGATCTTGTTTGGCGGCGGGCATCAGGGCGGCATGCGCTCCGGAACGGAGAACGTTGTGGGGATCGCCGGACTCGGAAGAGCGGTCGAGGGGATTTTTGCGCATCTGGATGAGGATGTGGACCGTCTGTATGAGTATAAAGAATATTTTACGGAGCAGGTGCTGCGCATTCCCGATGTGACGCTGAACGGTCCGCGCGGGAGGGAAGGCTCGCCCCATATTGTGAGCCTGTCCGTAAAGGGTGTCCGGGCTGAGGTGCTGCTGCACAGCTTAGATGCCGAGGGAATTTGCATTTCTGCGGGGAGCGCCTGCTCGTCCCATAAACCGACGCCTTCCGCGACACTTCAGGCGATCGGCATCGAACGGGAGCTTTTGGAATCGACCGTGCGTTTCAGCTTTTCCTTAGACACCACGAAAGAACAGCTTGACTACGCGCTTTCCGTGCTGAATGAGCAGATTCCGAAACTGCGGCGCTATACAAGAAAATAGCGTGAAGAGAAGTTCTAAGGTGCCCCAAAACGTCACCTAAGAACTTCTAAAGCTTCACGCAGGAGAATGCCCGTTAGGGCATTCTCCCTAATAGATTTCAAAGGAGAAAAAAACAATGTTTTCAGCTTTTTTGATCAAATATGCGGAAATTGGAATCAAAGGAAAGAACCGTTATCTTTTTGAGGATGCGCTGGTAAGTGACATCAAATATGCGCTGCGCCGCTGTGACGGCAGTTTCCGCGTGCATAAGGCGGACGGGCGCATCTACGTCGATGCGCTGTCTGAATTTGATTATGACGAGACGGTGGGCAACCTAAAGACCGTGTTCGGTGTTTCGGGTATCTGCCCGGTCGTTCATGTGGAGGACTTAGGCTTTGAGCAACTGACGAAGGATGTGCTTTCCTACATGGACAACGTATATGCGGACAAGCATAAAACGTTTAAGGTGTTTGCCAGACGCGCAAGAAAAAATTATCCGATGCAGTCGCCGCAGATGAATGAGGAATTGGGTGCGGCGATCTTAGAGGCGTTCCCGGATTTCCGTGTGGATGTGCATCATCCCGACATTCAGCTCAATGTGGAGGTGCGCGAGAAGATTTATTTATATTCCGAGGTAATACCGGGACCGGGCGGTCTTCCGCTCGGGACAAACGGAAAGGCGATGCTCCTGCTTTCCGGCGGGATTGATTCTCCGGTCGCGGGCTATATGATCGCGAAGCGCGGCGTGCATATCGACGCTGTTTATTTTCATGCGCCGCCCTATACGTCGGAGCGCGCGAAGCAGAAGGTGGTCGATCTGGCAAAGCTGATCGCACGCTACACGGGACCGATCGATCTGCATGTCATCAATTTTACGGACATTCAGCTCTATATTTATGAAAAATGTCCGCATGACGAGCTGACGATCATTATGCGCCGTTACATGATGCGCATTGCCGAGACGCTTGCGGGCAAAAATAATTGCTTAGGACTGGTGACGGGGGAGAGTATCGGACAGGTTGCCTCCCAGACGATGGCGAGCCTAGCCTGTACGGATGACGCGTGCAGCATGCCGGTCTATCGGCCGCTCATCGGCTTTGATAAAAATGACATCGTCGAGATTGCCGAGAAGATCAATACCTACGAGACGTCCATCCTGCCGTTTGAGGACTGCTGCACGATCTTCGTGGCGAAGCATCCCGTGACGAAGCCCAACCTCAAGGTCATCCGTGACCATGAGACAAATTTAAAGGAGAAGATCGACATGCTGGTGCAGACAGCGCTTGAGACGGATGAAGTCATTCATATCGAGGCGTGATAAGGGTGCAAAAAAAGCAAGGCGTTCACCTTGCTTTTTTACCACATGTACCTGTGTATGTGTTCCATTGATTAGATCATGTACGGCTTAATGATGTCAAGAACATCGTCGATGTTGTCTTCTGCATGGATATTTAATTCGATCGGCTTGGATAAGTCTAAGCTGAAAATACCCATGATGGATTTTGCATCGATAACATATCTGCCGGAAACTAAATCAAAGTCATAATCGAATTTTGTAATATCGTTTACGAACGATTTTACTTTGTCAATGGAATTCAAAGAAATCTTCACTGTCTTCATTGATCATTACCTCCTTATATTTTTGGTTGCGCGGTCATTTGAACCACATCATCATCTTAATTGCTAAAAAAGGAAAAGTCAATACATAAAACAATACAAAAAAAACGAGGTTTCCTATGAAAAGTGTAGCATTACATAATCTTGGCTGCAAGGTGAATACTTATGAAATGGACGTTATGCGGCAAATGTTACAAGAAAACGGCTATGAAATTGTGCCATTTGTTCAAAAAGCAGACATTTATATCATTAATACCTGTACCGTGACAAATATTGCGGATCGAAAAAGCAGACAGATGCTGCACCGCGCCAGAAAGCAGAATCCGCAGGCAGTGGTCGTTGCGGTCGGCTGTTATGTGCAGACAGCTCTTCACGCGGAGGATTTAGGTGCCGATATTATCATAGGGAATAATCGGAAAGGACAGATTGTCCGTATTTTAGACGAATATTTTGCGGCTCATGCGGCACATGATACCGTAGTGGATATTGCGCATACGGACGAATATGAGGAGCTGGTTTTGACAAAACCGCAGGAGCATGTGCGGGCATTCTTAAAGATTCAGGACGGATGCAATCAGTTTTGTACTTACTGCGCGATCCCGCTTGCGCGTGGACGTGTCAGAAGCAGAAAGCAGGAGAGCATTCTTGCAGAGGCGCGTGCGCTGGCGGATGCCGGCTGCAAAGAGCTTGTGCTCACGGGGATTCATTTGAGCTCGTACGGGCTGGATTTTCTCGGAATCCGGTCGGCGGATTATCGGGATGCCGCCAAAGCGGGCTTTCTTGCGGAATTGGTGGAACAGCTTGCTGAAGTTCCGGGAATATGCCGGATCCGGCTTGGTTCCTTAGAGCCGCGGATCGTGACACAGGAGCTTGCCGAACGCCTTGCGAAATGCAAGAAGCTCTGTCCGCATTTTCATTTATCCCTGCAAAGCGGATGCGATACGGTCTTAAAGCGGATGAACCGCCATTATGATACGGAGTACTTTGCGCAGAGTGTAAAGATTTTAAGGGAGGCGTTTGGGCGCGCTGCGGTCACGACGGATGTGATCGTCGGTTTTCCGGGAGAAACAGAGGAGGAATTTGCCGCGACGAAAGCGTATGCGGAACGCATCGGATTTTATGAGATGCATGTGTTCAAATATTCCAAACGAGAGGGGACGCCGGCCGCGGTGATGGAAGAGCAGGTTCCGGACAGCGTCAAAGCGCGCAGGAGCGATGAATTGATCGCGGTATCAGAACGACTTTCCGAGGCATACCGCGCGCAGTATATCGGGCAGCCGATGGAGATTCTTACGGAGGAGTATAAGGAGATCGGGGGCGTGCGGTACCTGATCGGACATACGGAGGATTATGTGCTGGCGGCAGTGCAGGAAGGGGAAATCCGGCCGAACCGGATCGTACGGGGAATCGGGGAAAGACTGCTAAAGGACGGTGAGTTACAGGTTATTTTATTAAGGGAGATAAGTCTCATTGCAAAATTCGGGGAAGTAGAGTAGAATAGAAGCAGTATGGTACGCGTGGAGGTGTCGGTATAGGGACAGGCACTGATCGTCTCAGATAAAGGAAGTGGCGAAATGGCAGATTTGGGAAATACACAATTTTTCAGGGTAGAGACAGAACCGGAGATTCAGGTACAGGAGGTTCTTCGCGCGGTGTATGAGGCGCTGACGGAGAAAGGCTATAATCCGGTCAATCAGATCGTGGGGTATATTATGTCGGGAGATCCGACCTATATTACCAGCCATAAGAACGCCCGGACGATGATCATGAAGGTGGAACGCGATGAGCTGGTGGAGGAAATGCTGGCGCAGTATATCCGTTTCAACGGATGGGATGAGAAATAAAAGTGAAAATAAATTTTCACTCATAAGTTTTGCGCGTAAGCACAAAACTTGCAGGTCGTGTAAGAATGGGGATTTGTATGCGGATCATGGGACTGGATTTCGGCTCTAAGACGGTGGGCGTGGCATTGAGTGATGAGCTGCTCATCACGGCACAGGGCAAGGAGATCATTCGCAGGGAGCAGGAGAATAAGCTGCGCAGGACATGTGCGCGGATCGAGGAACTGATAGAGGAGTATGGCGTCGGGCAGATCGTACTCGGACTGCCGAAGAACATGAACGACACGCAGGGAGTCCGTGCGGAGAAAACGCGTGAGTTCGGTGAAATGCTTGAAAGGCGTACGGGACTTCCCGTAGCATATTGGGATGAGCGCCTTACGACGGTGGCGGCTGATAGGACGATGATGGAAGCGGGGATACGCAGGGAGCATCGCCGCGACTATGTGGATATGATCGCGGCAGTCCTGATCTTACAGGGGTATCTTGACCGCCGCGCCATGCAGGAAAAAGAGAGCGGGCACGCGGAAGAATAATGCTATAGCGAAAAAATGAACGCATGACGGATGAGGATTGCGATGATGGCAGTATGGTCATCACAGACGGAGAATCTATGGAACAGGATCAGATTGTATTAGAGGGCGAGAACGGCGAAAAACTGATATTTTATGTATTAGAGCAGACGCGGATAGCGGGCAGGAGCTATCTGCTTGTGACAGACAGCAAAGACGAGGAGGCGACGGCGGTCATTCTGCGCGATGATTCCAAGGATACGGACTTAGAGAGCGTGTATGTGTTCGTGGAGGACGATGCGGAGTTTGAGGCGATCGCGGGTGTTTTCGAAGGAATGCTGGATGAGTAAAGACGTTGATTTCCGGTTATAATCAAAAAAGGATTGTGATCGGAACGGATGAACAAAGATGTGGAGGAAATTTTTTTGAAAAGAAAGGAAAAAGAAGGAAGCCATGCTTCAGGTCTGCGGATTATTCCGCTCGGAGGGCTGGAGCAGATTGGCATGAACATTACTGCCTTCGAGTATGAGGACAGTATTATTGTGGTGGACTGCGGACTGAGTTTTCCCGCAGATGATATGCTTGGAATTGATTTAGTCATTCCGGATGTGACGTACTTAAAGGAACATATAGATAAGGTGAAAGGCTTTGTGATCACGCACGGGCATGAAGATCATATCGGCGCGCTGCCTTATGTGTTAAAAGAGATCAACGTGCCGGTATATGCGACGCGTCTGACCATGGGGATCATTGAGAACAAGCTGCGCGAGCATGAGCTGATGAAAGTGACGAAGCGCAAGGTCGTGAAATTCGGACAGTCCATTAACCTGGGACAGTTCCGAGTAGAGTATATCAAGACAAATCATAGTATTGTGGATGCAGCGGCGCTCGCAATTTATTCGCCCGCGGGAACGGTCATCCATACGGGAGATTTTAAGGTGGATTATACGCCGGTATTCGGCGATGCGATCGACTTGGGACGGTTTGCGGAGATCGGTAAAAAGGGTGTGCTTGCGTTAATGTGTGATTCCACGAATGCGGAGCGGCCGGGCTTTACTCTGTCTGAGAAGACCGTCGGAAAGACGATCGACACGATTTTTCAGGAGCATAAGGATACGCGCATTATCATTGCGACGTTTGCGTCGAATGTGGACCGCGTGCAGCAGATCATCAATTCCGCTTACCGCTTCGGCCGCAAGGTCGTTGTGGAGGGGCGCAGCATGGTGAATATCATTGAGACGGCGTCCGCGCTGGAATGTCTCAATATACCGGAAAATACGCTGATCGATATTGAGCAGCTCAAAAACTATCCCGACGAGCAGACCGTTATCATCACGACGGGGTCCCAGGGTGAGAGCATGGCGGCGTTAAGCCGTATGGCAAACGGAACGCACAGAAAAATATCCATCAAACCGAATGATACGATCATTTTTTCGTCCAATCCGATTCCGGGCAACGAGAAAGCGGTCACGAACGTGATCAATGAGCTGTTGATGAAAGGGGCGGATGTGATCTTTCAGGATGTGCATGTGTCGGGGCATGCGTGTCAGGAGGAGATCAAGCTGATCTACACGCTGACAAGGCCGAAATACGCGATCCCCGTGCATGGAGAATATAAGCACTTAAAAGCGCAGGCGAAGCTTGCGATGGAGTTGGGCATTCCCAAGGAACATATTTTTATTGTTTCTTCGGGCGATGTGCTTGAACTTTCCGAAGAAAAGGCGGCCGTGACGGGAAAAGTGGCGGTCGGAGAGGTGCTCGTGGACGGACTTGGCGTGGGGGATGTCGGCAATGTCGTGCTGCGCGACAGGCAGCATTTGGCGGAAGACGGCATCATCATTGTCGTGATGGCGCTGGACTCCTATTCCGGACAGCTTGCTTCGGGACCGGAGATCGTTTCGCGCGGGTTTGTGTATGTGCGCGAATCCGACGAGCTGATGGCGGAGGCGAGGGAACTTGTGTCGTCCCAGGTATTGCGATGCCTGGACCGTAATGTGACGGACTGGGGAAAGATCAAAGCGACGATCAAGGACTGCTTAAGCGATTTTGTTTGGAAAAAGACGAAGCGCAGACCGATGATCCTGCCGATCATTATGGATGTGGAATAAAAAAGAAATGCGCCAAGGCGCATTTCTTTCGAAGAATCCGCCTTGGCGGATTCTTCCTGACGGGGATAATCCCTGTGGGAATGATATAGGAATGCGTGCAAAGGACGAAAAAGGTTATGAAGAACTTAGAGCAGGCGTTGAATGCATTTGTAGACTGTGTAAAAGAATCGGACACGTATCAGAAATATGTGCAGGAGAGGAAGCAGATTGAGCTTTATCCGGATCTAAAATGGAGAATCGATGAATATCGAAGAAGGATGTTTATCCTGCAGAATACCGAGGACGGCGATAAGCTGTTTGATGAAGTGGAGCAGCTGGAAGCGGAAGGTGCAAGCTTGCGGGACAATGGGCTTGTCAACGATTTTCTTGCGGCGGAGCTTTCTTTTTGCAGGATGATGCAGGATGTCTATACCCGGATCACGGCGGAGCTGGAGTTTGACATGACGCTTGGAAAGGAATAGGTTATTCAAAATGGACGTAAAACAGATCATCAGAGGGATCGCGGCGCTTGTGATCAAAGTGGCGGTGATGGTACTTGTGGTATTCATTATTTACCGCCTTGCTTTATCGGCATATACGTTCGGCTATCGCATTTTTGCGGAGGAGCCGATGACCCAGGGCGAGGGCGTTACCGTGTCCGTGGCAGTGACGGAAGAAGATGATGTCAAATCGCTCGGACAGAAGCTGTATGATAAGGGATTGATCCGCAGCACCAGATTGTTTTATTTTCAGGAGCTGTTATCCAATTATCACGGGATTGAGCAGCCGGGCGTATACGAGTTGAATACAAGTATGACGGTCGAGGAGATGCTGGAGAAGATTTCCGAGGGAATGCCGGAAAGGAATTAACAGTGGTTGTGGATGAAAGAATGATTGCCTTTATCAATTCTCTTGATAAAGGCAATTCGGCGTTTTTATACGAATTGGAAAAGACGGCACATGAGACGGCAGTGCCGATCGTGCGGACACAGACGCAGGCGCTTTTGCGTTTTATGTTAGCGTTGACAAAGCCGGCTAAGATCCTTGAGGTCGGTACGGCAATCGGATTTTCGGCGCTGCTCATGAGCGATGCGGCGCCGCAGGCGAAGATCACGACAATCGAGAAATATGAAAAGCGGATTCCGCTTGCAAAGGAGAATTTCCGCAGGGCCGGCAGGGAAGAACAGATCACGCTTTTAGAGGGCGATGCGGCGGATATTTTGAAGGAACTGACCGGAAGCTATGATTTCATTTTTATGGATGCGGCAAAGGGGCAGTATTCTCATTTTTTTCCGGACGTGCTCCGGCTGCTTGCGCCGGGCGGACTGCTCGTGTCGGACAATGTGCTTCAGGACGGGGACGTTATCGAATCCCGCTATGCGGTCACAAGACGGAATCGGACGATTCATGCGAGAATGCGGGAATATCTGTATGTTCTGACGCATCATGAGGAACTGGAAACAACGATCCTGCCGGTTGGGGACGGCGTGGCATTAAGCGTCAAAAAAATGAAGATGTTCTAAGGTTGGAAAATACCCAACCTAAGAACATCTAAATCATTTTTAATTGTTTGTACGAACTAAGGCGATAGATCGGAAAGTATGAGGGAAACGGAGACGATTATGAGAAACGAGAAACGGGCGGGAAAACCGGAGCTTTTGATACCGGCGGGCAGTCTTGAGGTATTAAAGACGGCCGTGGTATTCGGCGCGGATGCGGTGTATATCGGCGGAGAGGTGTTCGGACTGCGCGCAAAAGCAAAGAATTTTTCGATGCAGGAGATGGCGCAGGGAATTGCGTTTGCGCATGCGCATGGTGTGCGCGTGTATGTGACCGCCAATATTCTGGCGCATAATGATGACCTTGACGCGGCGGCGGATTATTTTCGCGAATTAAAAGAGATGAAGCCGGATGCGCTGATCATATCCGATCCGGGAATGTTCATGCTGGCGAAGGAAATCTGTCCGGATACAGAGCTTCATATTTCCACGCAGGCAAATAATACCAATTACGGTACATATCAGTTTTGGTGGGACTTAGGGGCGCGCAGGGTCGTGTCCGCCAGAGAGCTTTCGCTTGCGGAGATCAGGGAGATCAGAGACCACATCCCGCAGGACATGGAAATAGAAACCTTTATTCATGGCGCGATGTGCATTTCGTATTCGGGAAGATGCCTGTTAAGTAATTATTTTACGGGAAGGGATGCGAATCAGGGCGCATGTACGCACCCGTGCCGTTGGAAATACGCGGTGGTCGAGGAGACGAGACCGGGTGAATATCTTCCGGTTTATGAGAACGAGAGAGGAACATTTTTGTTTAACTCCAAGGATCTGTGCATGGTGGAGCATATCCCGGATCTGATCGAAGCGGGAATCGACAGCTTTAAGGTGGAAGGGCGCATGAAAACGGCGCTCTATGTGGCGGCGGTGGCGCGAACCTACCGGATGGCGATCGACGACTATTTTGCTTCGCCCGATACCTACCGTGCGAATCTGCCTAAGTATCGCGAGGAGATCGTCAAATGCACGTATCGCAAATTTACGACCGGATTTTTTTACGGCAAGCCGGAGCGGGACGCGCAGGTATATGACGATAATACCTATATCAATGAGTACGTGTACCTCGGCGTGATCGAGGAGGTGCTGCCGGATGGAAGTTTACGTATCACGCAGCGCAATAAGTTTTCGGTTGACGATGAGGTGGAGCTGATGTGTCCCGACGGGAGGAATGTTCCGGTTCGGGTGCTTGGCATGAAAACCGAAGACGGGCAAAGTGTATCAAGCTGTCCGCACCCGCAGCAGGTGCTCTATCTTACGTTGTCCGAGCCGGCTTCGCAGTATGATCTCATACGGGTCAGAAAAAACGGTTGACCGTCGCCGCGGAGTCATAGTACAATCAAAAACGGAAAAATTTTGCTCTTTGGGCTTGCATTTTTTTTGTTTTTAGGTTATCGTAATAAAAACGAAAGACATTTCGTACATATGGTAACCTGAACAATGATGTTCCAAAAGCAATTTTGGGGCATTTTTTGTTTTGAGGAGAAAAGGAGGAGCATTATGAGCGAAGTAATGAACGTTGAGGAGATTTTTGCATCGGATGTCTTTACACTCGGCAAGATGAAAGAAGTGCTGCCGAAAGACGTCTATAAGGAAGTAAAAAAGGTCATGGATGAGGGCGGCGAGCTTTCTATGTCGGCGGCAAACGTGGTTGCCAAGGCAATGAAGGATTGGGCGGTCGAGAACGGTGCGACGCATTTTACACATTGGTTCCAGCCTTTGACCGGTATCACGGCGGAAAAGCATGACGCATTTGTCACCCATCCGGATGACAGCGGCAAAATGCTGACAGAGTTTTCGGGAAAAGAGCTGATCAAGGGAGAGCCGGATGCGTCTTCCTTCCCGTCGGGCGGACTGCGCGCGACCTTTGAGGCGAGAGGCTATACGGCGTGGGATATCACATCGCCGGCATTCTTAAAGGAATCGGGCTGCGGCACAATCCTCTGCATCCCGACGGCGTTCTGTTCCTACACGGGCGAGGCGCTTGATAAAAAGACGCCGCTTTTGCGCTCCATGCAGGCGCTTTCCGAGCAGGCGCTCCGTATCGTAAGGCTGTTCGGCAATCAGGGTGCGACGAAAGTAACGGCATCCGTAGGACCGGAGCAGGAATATTTCTTAGTGGATAAAGAGCTGTATATGCAGCGTCCCGATCTCATGTTTGCGGGAAGAACGCTGTTCGGCGCGCCGGCTCCGAAAGGGCAGGAAATGGAGGATCATTATTTCGGTGTCATCAAGGAGCGTGTCGGCGCTTATATGAAAGACTTAAATATCGAACTGTGGAAGCTCGGCGTGACGGCAAAGACGCAGCACAATGAGGTTGCGCCCGCACAGCATGAGCTGGCCCCGATCTATGAGACAGCGAACATTGCGGTTGACCATAACCAGCTTGTCATGGAGGCAATGAAGCGGGTCGCTTATAAGCATGACATGAGATGTCTGCTTCATGAGAAGCCGTATGCGGGCGTGAACGGATCCGGTAAGCATAACAACTGGTCGATCACGACGGATAACGGTGTGAATCTTTTAGATCCGGGTGAGACCCCGAATGAAAATATCCAATTCCTGTTAGTACTTGCCTGCATCATGAAGGCGGTCGATACGCATGCGGATCTGCTCAGACAGAGCGCATCCGACGTCGGAAACGATCACAGACTTGGCGCGAACGAGGCTCCGCCCGCCATCATTTCGATGTTCCTCGGCGAACAGCTTGACGATGTTGTGAGACAGCTTGTGGAGACGGGAATGGCGAAGAGCTTAAAAGAGGGCGGCAAGCTGATGACGGGCGTAAAGACACTGCCCGATTTAGATAAAGATGCGACTGACAGAAACAGAACATCACCGTTTGCCTTCACGGGAAATAAATTTGAGTTCCGTATGGTCGGTTCGGCGGATTCCATCGCAAGCCCGAATACGATCTTAAATGCGATCGTTGCGGAGGCATTCTGCGAGGCTGCGGACCGGTTGGAAAAGGCAAACGATTTTGAGATGGAAGTACATGACCTGATCAAAGAATATATGACGAAATACCAGAGGATTGTATTCAACGGCGACGGCTATTCCGATGAGTGGATCATGGAAGCGGAGAAGAGAGGACTGCCCAATATCAAGTCCATGATCGAGGCGGCAGGCTCTTTGACAACCGAGAAAGCAGTAAAGCTGTTTGAGAAGTTCGGCATCTTTACGAAGACAGAGCTTGAGTCCCGTGAGGAGATTATCTATGAAACGTATGCAAAGACCATCAACATTGAGGCGTTGACGATGATCGATATGGCGGGCAAGCAGATCATTCCGGCAGTCGTGTCCTACACAAAGAACCTTGCAGACACGATCAATGCCGTAAAAGCCGCAGGCTGCGACGCATCCGTACAGGTGGATCTCTTAAAAGAGACTTCGGCATTGCTCGGCGATATGAGGGAAGCGCTTTCTGACTTAAAGAAAGCGGAGGCAGAAGCTTCGGCAATGGCCGATGTGAAAGAGCAGGCGTTCTTCTATAAAGAAACTGTCATGAACATCATGCAGCAGCTTCGGACTCCGGCGGATAAACTGGAGATGATCGTGGACAAATCCATGTGGCCGTTCCCGACCTATGGTGAGTTGATGTTTGAAGTGTAAAGGGCATGGTTACTAAAATGAAATGGACAGGGTATCAGGTATGAAGCGTAAAAGGTTAAGTTTCAGGGCAGCAGTGATTGCTGCCCTATGCCTGCCATTGGCGGGAATTGGTTTTTTGCCGGATATGGGGCAATACGGCATGACGACCGTGCATGCAGCAGCCGGAGAGAATGCGGGGATAGAAGCGCAGACGCCGCCGCTTCCGGGTCCTACGGCAATACCAATACTGTTTTTTAATGTCACACAGGTGGCGTGCCATATACAGGCGACGGAGTCGGTTCTTGTGTGGACGGAGCCGTTTGAAGATACGGCACAGTGTGTCGCACAGGTAGATGCGGGTACGGTATTTATGGTCTGCGGCGTGACGAGCAACGGATGGTTTCAGGTGCGGTATTTAGGGCAGAAATGCTATGTCAGTCCCGTGAATGTGGCGTTTTACACAGGCGGGGAGGAGCGGACGGAGCTTCCTCTTTTAGATAAAGAAAAGGGATACCGTGTTGCGTTTTTAGGAGACGGTATCACGTACGGGGATAAGCTTTCCTCGCAAAGCGACACCTACGCATCGCTCCTTACAGTCAAAATGGGGGCGGAGTCCTATGATAATTATGGTGTGAACGGGTCTTGCATGGGTGGGAATCATCCTGAGCGCTTTTGGGACAGATATTTCGCCATGACGGAGGAGGCGGATCTGGTATTTGTGTTTGGCGGGACAAATGACTATGAATTGGGTACGCCGCTCGGCGCCATGGGCGACAATTCCACGCAGAGTTTTTACGGTGTGCTGAATCTGCTGATGAGCAGTATGAAGCAAAAATATCCCGACGCGCAGATCATATTTATGACGCCGCTGCCCCGGCTTGGGGACACTCAGAAGAACAGCGAGGGATATGTGCTTGCGGATTATGCCAATGCCATCGTGGAGATGGGGGAATTTTATGATATTCCGGTTGTGGATCTCTATCATACGGCATCCATGAATTTCGTTGGAAATGACGAATATTCAGCGGACGGACTTCATCCGACTGCGGCCGGGCATAAAGCGCTTTCGGATTACCTGTATGGCCTGCTGTGGGAACAGCAATAAATGTGTAAATTGAGGATAGCATCGGTGTTTCTAAGGATATGGAAAAGCGAAGTATTGGTATAAACAGGCAGCTTTGCAGAAACATGATCTGGCGGACACAAAGTGCAAAGAGTTAAAAACCCCCCTTAACTAGCCTTGGCTTTTGGCCTGCCTATTTAAGGGGGATCATACCTATGCATTCACAATCGGAACTTTTTTATAGCCTCTGCTCTTTTTGATTCGTTTCACTTGGTCCTTGGTGATATCGGAAGCGACAAGAATTTCTTCTCCCGTCATTAAATCCCTTATCCAGAATTCATAACTGTTATCCGTGGACATAAATCCTGTCGTTTTTTTCGCTAAAACATGCTTTGCATAAGGCTCAAAAGCCTGACGGTATCCGTAATCACCGGCTGCCATTTCCACCTTCGCTTCCTTGCTCTTTAACTCCATGCCCCTTCCACATACGGGACACATTTTGAAATAAATCTTCTTTACAGGAAAAAGCGGTATGTATTCCAGATGTGCCCAAACAGTATTCCTGACATATCCTTTTTGGTATATTCTGTGGCAGACGGGACATTCTTCTCTCTGCCCGTAATAACCTGCAAGTTTTGTAAAAACGTGGGTTCCGTAAACAATAACTGCCATAATGTCCTCTTTTCTTCACGTAATATCTTATTTTATTAACGAACAAAGCATATCATGTCTGCCGTTTTTCTGTCAAACACAATGTATAAATTAATAAGATTTGCCGCAAACAGATTTATAAACATTAGAGAAATGTCTTGAACGAAAGTCGGAACAAATGTTCGATAAATAGTAGACAATAAAAAAAGGCTGTGGTATACTCATAGGACGAGATAGTTGAAGTGCGAAAAATGATGGAATGGTAAAGATGAGAACGCAGCAATAGAGTTTGGAATGAGTGAGGATTGGGAGTACTTTCATGGATCATTTTGAATTGGTATCGGAATATGTGCCTACCGGCGATCAGCCGCAGGCGATCACGGAGTTGGTGGAAGGCTTTAAGCAGGGCAACCAATTCCAGACGCTTCTCGGCGTGACCGGTTCCGGTAAGACCTTTACAATGGCGAATATCATACAGGCATTGAATAAGCCGACGCTGATCATTGCACATAATAAGACGCTTGCGGGACAGCTTTACGGCGAGTTTAAGGAATTTTTCCCGAATAACGCGGTTGAATATTTTGTTTCCTATTATGATTATTACCAGCCGGAGGCATATGTTCCGTCGTCGGACACCTATATAGCAAAGGACTCCGCCGTAAATGAGGAAATCGACAGGCTGCGCCTGTCCGCGACCGCGTCGCTGACCGAGCGGAGAGATGTGATCGTGGTTGCCAGTGTGTCGTGTATTTACGGTCTGGGAAGCCCGGACGATTATATGGGAATGGTGGTTTCCCTGCGGCCGGGTATGACGAAGGACAGAGATCAGGTCATCCGGGAGCTGATCGACATGCAGTATGAGCGAAATGACTTGGATCTTGACCGAAGCTGCTTTCGCGTTCATGGCGACGTGCTGGAGATCAATCCTGCGCAGGGCGGGGATGCGCTGATCAGAGTCGAATTTTTCGGCGATGAGATTGACCGCATCACGGAGGTTGAACCGCTGACGGGAAAGTCGCTCTCGGTACTGGAACATGTGATGATCTTTCCGGCTTCTCATTATGTTGTTGCACCGGAAAAGATTCGGCGCGCCTGTGATGCGATCGATGAGGAATTAAAAGAGCGGGTTGTTTTTTTTAAGCAGGAGGACAAGCTGTTAGAGGCGCAGCGGATTGCCGAGCGCACGAATTTTGATGTGGAGATGCTGCGTGAGACGGGTTTCTGCTCCGGCATTGAGAATTATTCAAGACATTTGAACGGCACGAAGGCGGGGGAACCTCCGCACTGTCTGATGGACTATTTTAAGGATGACTATCTGATCATCATTGACGAGTCCCATATTACGATCCCGCAGATCCGGGGCATGTATGCGGGAGACCGTTCGCGCAAGACAACGCTTGTCGATTACGGTTTCCGCCTGCCGTCGGCGCTTGATAACCGGCCGCTGAATTTTGCGGAGTTCGAGCAGCATATCGATCAGATGCTGTTTGTGTCGGCAACACCGAATGTCTACGAGCAGGAGCATGAGCTGCTGCGGACAGAACAGATCATCCGGCCGACCGGACTGTTGGATCCCGAAGTGTTCGTGCGTCCGATCGAGGGGCAGATCGACGATCTGATCGGTGAGATCCGCAAGGAGACGGAGCGCAAAAACAAGGTGCTTGTGACGACGCTCACCAAGCGGATGGCGGAAGATCTGACCGAGTATATGAAGGATGTCGGCGTCCGTGTCAAATATCTGCATTCGGATATTGACACGCTGGAACGTGCCGAGATCATACGGGATATGCGGCTGGATGTGTTCGACGTACTCGTCGGGATCAACCTGCTGCGGGAGGGTTTGGACATTCCCGAGATTTCACTGGTGGCGATTCTGGATGCGGATAAGGAGGGCTTTCTGAGGTCCGAGACTTCATTGATACAGACGATCGGACGTGCGGCGCGAAATTCTGACGGGCATGTCATTATGTATGCGGATCAGATCACGGAGTCCATGCGTGTGGCAATTGAGGAGACGGAGCGGAGACGTCGTATCCAGCAGAAATATAATGAGGAGCACGGAATCACGCCGCAGACAATCCGTAAGGCGGTGAGGGATCTGATCAGCATCAGCAGGAAGATTGCCAAGGAAGAAGTGCGCTTCGAGAAGGATCCGGAATCCATGACAAAAGAAGAATTGGAAAAGCTGATCGCGGCAGTTCAAAAGAAGATGAAGAAAGCTGCGGCGGAGCTTGACTTTGAGACGGCGGCGGAACTTCGCGATAAGATGATGGAGCTAAAGAAGCGGTTGGAGGAATAACAGAATAAAGGAGTACAGAGAGTATGGCAGCAAAAAAGATGCTTGCACCGACGGAGTATATTCGAATCCGGGGAGCAAACGAGCATAATCTGAAACAGATTGACATTGATATTCCGAGAAATCAGCTTGTGGTATTGACGGGGCTTTCCGGCTCCGGGAAATCATCACTGGCGTTTGATACGATCTATGCGGAAGGACAGAGGCGTTACATGGAGTCGCTGTCCTCTTATGCAAGGCAGTTTCTGGGGCAGATGGAAAAGCCGAGTGTGGAAAAGATTGAGGGGCTTTCTCCGGCGATTTCTATAGACCAGAAATCGACAAACCGTAACCCGCGTTCGACGGTGGGAACCGTGACGGAGATTTATGATTATTTCCGTCTCCTCTACGCGCGTATCGGGATTCCGCACTGTCCGGAATGCGGCAGGGAGATCCGGAAGCAGACGGTCGATGAGATGTGCGATCAGATCATGGGGCTTGCGGAAGGAACAAAAATACAATTGCTCGCACCTGTCGTCCGCGGTAAAAAAGGAGAGCATGCAAAGGTACTTTCGCGTGCCGCAAGGAGCGGCTATGTGCGCGTGATCCTGGATGGCAGCATGTATGAGCTTTCCGAGGAGATCAAGCTGGATAAAAATATCAAGCATACTATAGAGATTGTAGTGGACCGTTTGATCGTGAAGCCGGGTATTGAGAGCAGGCTGACAAGCTCGATCGAGAATACGCTTGAGCTGGCGGAAGGGCTGATGGTAGTTGACGTGATCGACGGGGAGCCGCTTCAGTTCAGTCAGAGCTTTGCATGTCCGGATTGTGGAATCAGCATTGAGGAGATCGAGCCGAGGAGCTTTTCTTTCAATAATCCGTTCGGTGCCTGTCCTGACTGCTTCGGACTCGGCTATAAGATGGAGTTTGACCCTGAGCTGTTGATACCGGATCGCTCCCTAAGCCTGAATCAGGGTGCGATCGTTGCGATGGGCTGGCAGTCAAGCTCGGATGAGGGAAGCTTTACTCACGCGCTGCTTGACGCATTGGCAAAGGAATATCATTTTTCTTTAGACACACCGTTTGAGGAGCTTCCGGACGAGATTCAGAATGTCATTATTTCAGGCACAAACGGACGTCAGGTAAAAGTGCATTATAAAGGACAGCGCGGTGAGGGTGTGTATCCGGTCGCGTTTGAAGGGCTGGTCCAGAATATGCAGAAGCGTTATCGCGAGACCGGTTCTGATTTTATGAAACAGGAGTATGAAACGTTCATGAAGATCACGCCCTGCAAGCTGTGCAAGGGCATGCGGTTAAAAAAGACTTCGCTTGCGGTGACGGTCTGCGACAAAAATATTTATGAGATCACATCTCTTTCTATCAAAACGCTGTCGGCATTTCTTGAAACGCTGGAACTGACAAGGCAGCAGCAGCTGATCGGAGATCAGATCCTGAAAGAGATTCGGGCGCGCGTGCGGTTTCTGGTCGATGTGGGACTGGAATACCTGAGTCTTTCCAGAGCAACGGCAAGCTTATCGGGCGGCGAGGCGCAGCGAATCCGGCTGGCGACACAGATCGGTTCGGGACTTGTCGGCGTTTGCTACATTTTGGATGAGCCGAGCATCGGTCTGCATCAGCGCGATAATGATAAGCTGCTCTCTACATTGAAACGGCTGCGTGATCTTGGCAATTCGGTGCTCGTTGTGGAGCATGACGAGGATACGATGCTTGAGGCGGATCATATTGTGGACATCGGCCCGGGGGCGGGCGAGCACGGCGGCGAGGTCATAGCGCAGGGAACAGCGGAGCAGATCATGAAAGTGAAGGAATCCGTAACGGGACAGTATTTGAGCGGCGCAAAACGGATCCCCGTACCCGAGACAAGAAGAAAGCCGACCGGTTTTCTGACTGTCAAGGGCGCAAGAGAGCATAACCTGAAGAATATCGACGTGGATTTTCCGCTTGGCGTATTTACCTGCGTCACGGGCGTTTCCGGTTCGGGAAAGAGTTCTCTGGTCAATGAAATCCTGTATAAGCATCTGGCGAAGAAGCTGAACCGGGCGAGGACCGTTGCCGGTGCGCATGACACGATCCTTCATGTGGATAAGCTCGATAAGGTCATTAATATCGACCAGTCGCCGATCGGACGAACACCGCGCTCCAATCCGGCGACCTATACGGGAGTGTTCGATCAGATCCGTGATCTGTTTGCCGGCACAACGGACGCAAAGGCGCGCGGCTACAGCAAGGGACGATTCAGCTTTAACGTGAAAGGCGGGCGCTGCGAGGCATGCAGTGGAGACGGTATCATCAAAATTGAAATGCACTTTCTTCCCGACGTGTATGTGCCGTGCGAGGTCTGCGGAGGAAAACGCTACAATAGAGAGACGCTGGATGTCAAATATAAGGGAAAGAGTATTTATGACGTGCTGGATATGACGGTCGAGGAAGCGGTGCATTTCTTTGAAAATGTACCGTCCATCCGAAGAAAGATCGAGACGCTTTACGACGTCGGACTTTCCTATATCCGCTTAGGACAGCCTTCCACAACATTATCAGGCGGCGAGGCGCAGCGGATCAAGCTTGCGACAGAGCTTTCCAAGCGGGATACGGGACATACGATCTATATTATGGATGAACCGACGACAGGACTGCATTTCGCGGATGTGCATAAACTGGTGGACATCCTGCACCGACTTGCGGACGGCGGCAATACCGTGGTTGTGATCGAGCACAATCTGGATGTGATCAAGACAGCCGACTATATCATTGATATGGGTCCGGAGGGCGGAGACGGCGGCGGAACGGTGATCGCAAGGGGAACGCCGGAACAGGTCGCACAGGCGGAAGGCTCTTATACGGGAGTCTATGTCCGGAAAATGTTGGAAAGGGAAAATCACAGAAAAACGCAAAAAAGCACGAATTGACCTTTATTTTTATCGGAAAACAGCCGATAACATACCTAGATGCATGGAGGCACGAATACGCAGGGCGGACGGAACCGCTTTACGTAGCGTGCTTTCTTTGTTGGGAAAAGAAACATGTAACAGTCCTATCCGTGCATGGTTCAAAAAAATTTGTGAAGTTTTTGGAAACCCCCTTTGAAAATGCGTTCTTATAGGTTATAATGGCTTCGTATGTTTATTTTTTACGGTAGATGGCAATGCTGAAAGTAGATTTTGCCATTCGGTCATGAGTATAAGAAGCATTCACATAGAAATAGAGGAGAGCGTGAGAAAGGGGTTTGGAGCATGCAGTATACGGATATTGGAATTGATTTGGGAACTGCGAGTATTCTTGTCTATATCAGAGGGAAGGGCGTTGTGTTAAAGGAGCCGTCTGTTGTTGCATTTGACAGGGATACGAATAAGATAAAGGCAATCGGTGAGGATGCGCGTCTGATGTTGGGAAGGACGCCGGGAAATATCGTTGCGGTCAGACCGTTAAGACAGGGTGTTATTTCGGATTATACCGTCACCGAGAAAATGATGAAGTATTTTATCCAGAAAGCGCTCGGAAGAAGAACCTTCCGCAAGCCGCGCATTGCGGTGTGCGTGCCGAGCGGCGTGACTGAGGTAGAGAAGAAAGCAGTTGAGGACGCAACCTATCAGGCAGGCGCACGGGAGGTTTCCATTATTGAGGAACCGATCGCAGCGGCAATCGGCGCCGGCATTGACATCAGTAAGCCGTGCGGCAATATGATCGTTGATATTGGAGGCGGAACGTCGGATATTGCAGTCATCTCCCTCGGCGGTACGGTCGTAAGCGCATCCATTAAGGTTGCGGGCGATGATTTTGATGAGGCGATCGTGCGCTATATGCGTAAAAAGCATAATCTTTTGATCGGCGAGAGAACAGCGGAGGACATTAAGATCAAGATCGGTACGGCGTTTAAGCGTCCGGAAGTAGATTATATGGAAGTTCGTGGTAGAAATCTGGTGACAGGTCTGCCGCGTACCGTTAAGGTTTCCTCGGAGGAGACAGAGGAGGCACTTAGGGAGACGACCTCGCAGATCATTGAGATCATACACAGCGTTCTTGAGAAAACACCGCCTGAGCTTGCGGCGGATATTGCGGATCGCGGTATTGTATTAACCGGAGGCGGAAGCCTGCTGCGCGGGCTGGAGGATCTGATCGCCAACAAGACGGGGATCAATACGATGACGGCGGAGGAGCCGATGACGGCGGTTGCGATCGGAACCGGACGCTATGTAGAGTTCCTTGCAGGCTACCATGAGGAAAGTTAAGAGACGGTTTATTCAGGATAAAGGGAAACACGAAAAGGAACGGGTAAGGAGGCAGACATGCTCAGAGGATTATACACGGCCTATACCGGAATGGTAAACCAGCAGAAGCGTCTGGATACAATGACAAATAATCTTGCGAATGTCAACACGGTTGGTTTTAAGAAGGAAGGCGCGACAAACGAGGCGTTTTCCGACGTGCTCGCATATCGTCTCAAGGATGTGACGACGCCGGGAAACGGCCGTTATATCGGACAGATGAATCTTGGCGTAAAGATCGGTGAAAATTACACGGATTGGACGCAGGGCGCGTTCCGTAACACCGATAATACATATGATCTTGCCTTAAGCGGCAGCGGATTTTTCAGTATTGAGTTTACGAATAAAAATGACGAGACGATGACGCTGTATACGCGTGACGGTGGTTTTACCGTGAATACGGCGGGGTATCTTGTCAATGATAACGGCGATTATGTGCTCGGCAGAGCGGCAAACGGCGGTTTGGAGCGGATTCAGCTTGACCCGACAAAGGATACCTACATCGATCAGACCGGGGGCATCTATCAGGATGACGAACTGATGGCGACACTCCAGATCACGGACTTTGCCGATTACGATTATTTAGCGAAATACGGTGAGAATTATTACCGTGCGATCGAGGGAGCAGAATTGCAGGATGCGGACGCGAGAGTCCATTCGGGATATTTGGAGCAGTCCAATGTGGAAAGCGTTCAGGAAATGGTAAATATGATCACGATCCAGCGGAATTATGAGGCGAATCAAAAGGTGATCACAACGCTCGACCGTTCGCTCGATATTGCGGTCAACCAGATTGGCAAGGTGTAAGGTAATGTATCATGTCGCCGGACATGATACCCGCCCAAACGGGCATGCAAATAGTAGGAGGAATTTATCATGGTACGTTCTTTATGGTCGGCGGCAACGGGCATGATCGCCCAGCAGCTGAATGTGGACACGATCGCACATAACCTTTCCAATGTGAATACGACGGGTTATAAGACAGATGTGGCGGAGTTTCAATCCCTGCTGTATCAGACGCTTCAAACGCGGACAACTTCCGCAAATGGGGAGGAGAAACCGGGAAGCGCACAGGTTGGTCTGGGTGTGCGCAATTCATCCATCAGTTCCATTTTTACGCAGGGTGAGATGAGAGAATCGACGAGCCCTACGGCGTTTGCGATTGAGGGAGAGGGATTTTTCTCCATTCGCGGGTTGGACGGCGGCACCTATTATACAAGAAATGGTAACTTCTTTATTTCGGAAGGAAATGATGGGCTGACACTCTGTACGGCAGAGGGTTATCCGGTGCTGGATACAGAGGGGGACGAGATCGTGTTCGATCCGGATATGATCGTGAGCAAGATCACGATTACCGATCAGGGAAGCTTCTGCTACCCGGACGAGACAAACAATCCACGTGAGCTTGGCATGACGATCGGCGTATACCAGTTCAATAATCCGACAGGTCTGTATAAGACGGACGGCGGATATTATCAGGAGACACCGGCGAGCGGGGACGCAATGAACGAGGCGGAAAACAACGCGCTGAAAAAGAGCAAGATCGTTCAGGGCTATTTGGAGGCATCCAACGTCAAGGTCGTGGATGAGATGGTGAATCTGATCATTGCGCAGCGCGCTTATGAGATGAATTCCAAGGCGATCACGACGACGGATGAAATGATGCAGACGGCAAATCAGTTAAAGAGCTAATAGATTAAAAAATCAAAGATTTTTCTAAAGCGAACAAGTTCGCTTTGCAAATTTGTGCTGACGCCCAAATTCGCGGGCTATTGGCAGCATAGGTGATTAGTGTGAGAAGTACTAATTCTCCGCACAAATATGAGATTCCGCGAAGCGGAATCGGCAGAAAAGAGGGCTTATCTATGGATATGAGCGGTCTTACACTGGGATATAATGATTACCTGAGCATGGCGAAGGATGTTTCGGCGACGAAGACGGAAAATGCGGCAAACGCCATAAGCAAGGATTCGACGGACGAAGAACTGATGAGCGCCTGCAAGCAGTTTGAATCCTATCTGCTGGAACAGGTATTTAAGGAAATGCAAAAGACGATCTCCTTTGATGACGATGAGAAGTCACCTTCTATCGGCTTTTCCATGGGGGGAGACGACAGTCTGACGGAATACTTTAAGGAGCAGGCGATCGCCACCCTTGCCTCTGATTCCACTGAGAGGAGCGGTCTGGGAATCGCGCAGATGCTGTACGAGGCAATGAAGCGCGGACAGTAGCGCTGTGGGCTGACGACGGACCGGTAAGAATCATTCACATTGAGAAGTAAAAGAACAACCGGATAGAGAAAGGCTGCTTACCGAAGCAGCCTTTTTGCGCGCATCAGGGGTTGTTTGTGCCGCAGGCAGGTCTGCGGTATGGGGGTATATCATGGAGACGATAAAGGGCTATGTGGAGCATGTGATCTATCGCAATGAGGATAACCATTACACGGTGCTGGAGCTTGTTGTGGACGGAAAGGCGACGACTGTTACGGGAACGTTTGACAGCGCTTCCGAGGGGGAGACGATCGAGGCAGAGGGAGAATTTGTCAAGCATGCGATCTACGGAAAACAATTTAAGATGAGCAGTTATCGGAGCATGCTGCCGGACGATGTGCTTTCCATTGAACGTTACCTTGGCTCGGGCGCGGTCAAAGGGATCGGGGAATCCCTCGCGGCACGCATTGTCGCCCGTTTTGGCGAGGACACCTTTACCATCATAGAGAAAGAGCCGGAGCGTCTTTCGGAGATCAAAGGGATCAGCGAGCGCAAGGCGCGTGAAATTGCCGCGCAGCTTGAGGATAAAAAAGGAACGCGCGACGCGATGATGTTTTTGCAGAAATACGGCATCACAAACACGATGGCGATCAAGATCTATCAACAGTACGGCGCGGAAATATATGGAATTTTGCAGGAAAACCCGTATCGTCTTGCCGAGGAAGTGGAAGGCATCGGTTTTAAGGCGGCGGATGAGATCGCGGCGAAGATCGGCATTCATGTGGATTCCGACTACCGCATCCGAAGCGGACTGCTGTACATACTGCTGCTTGCGGGAGGGGAGGGACATCTCTTTCTGCCGCTGCCCGTCCTGCGCGCACGGACGGCAGAGCTTTTAGGACTTTCGGAGGAGGCGGTCGATCCGGTCATTCCCAATATGGCGATGGATAAAAAACTGGTAATCAAAAATCAGGGCGGCGTGGCGGCAGTATATGGGAGCAGCGCCTATTATACGGAGTTAGACTGTGCACGCATGCTGCATGATCTGATGCTTGTAACTGGGGGAGAAGATCCGAAGGAGGATGAGAGGCTTCACCTCAGCATTGCGCGGATCGAGGAGGAGCAGCAGCTTACCTTGGACGAATTGCAGCGTCGCGCGGTCGCGGAGGCGATGAAGAACGGCGTCTTCATTCTTTCGGGCGGTCCCGGAACCGGAAAAACGACAACGACGAAGGCGATCATTGAGCTGCTTGACAAAGAAGGAATGGAGTTTCAACTTGCGGCGCCGACAGGACGTGCCGCCAAGCGGATGCAGGAGACGACCGGCTATGAGGCGCGGACGATTCACCGTCTGCTGGAATTGAACGGGGCGGTCACGGAGCAGGGACGGCGCGTGCGGTTTGAGCGCAATGAGGAAAATCCGTTGGAAGCGGACGCGATCATCATTGATGAGATGTCGATGGTGGATATTTACTTATTTCATGCGCTGTTAAAAGCAGTCACGGTCGGCACGAGGCTGATTCTGGTGGGGGATGCGAACCAGCTTCCGAGTGTCGGACCGGGACAGGTGCTTCGCGACCTGATGGGGAGCGGCTGTTTCCCGATGGTCGTATTAAACAAGATCTTCCGGCAGGCGGAGGAGAGCGACATTGTTGTCAACGCGCACCGGATCCATGAGGGAAAGGAGATCGCATTGGATAACCGGAGCAAGGATTTCTTTTTTCTGGAACGGGACCAAGTGAATGTAATCTACAAGCATATGATCCAGCTCATCACGGGGAAAATGCCCGCCTATGTGAACGCACAGCCTTTTGAGATCCAGGTGCTGACGCCGATGCGCAAGGGGGCGCTCGGTGCGGAAAACCTGAACCGGATTTTGCAGCAGTACTTAAATCCGGCATCTCCCGATAAAAAAGAATACGCCTTTGGGGAAAACGTGTTCCGCGAGGGAGATAAAGTAATGCAGATCAAAAATAATTACCAGCTCGAATGGGAGGTGCTTGGCGCCTATCAGATTCCTGTTGACAGGGGGACGGGAGTCTTTAACGGCGATATGGGGCGTATTGTTTCCGTGGATGAGACGGCGCGCATCCTGCGGGTGCAGTTTGATGAGGGGCGCATCGTGGACTATGAGTTTGCGAATCTGGAGGAATTGGAGCTTGCCTATGCGATCACGATCCATAAGTCGCAGGGCAGTGAATATCCGGGCATCATCATGCCGCTTTTGTCCGCTCCGCGCATGCTCTTAAACCGGAACCTGCTTTATACGGGCATCACGAGGGCGCGCGGCTGTGTGACGATTTTGGGGAGCCGGCAGACGATCGCGCAGATGATCGCCAATGTGGATGAGCAGAAGCGCCATACGGGGCTGGTCTACCGTTTGAGAGAGTTGATCCGGAAAGAAGAGGAATGAAAAAGAAAAAAAGAATCGCAGAGATGCTCACGGGGCTGCTCTATCCGGCGCATTGCCCTGTCTGTGACGAAGTGCTCTCCGGTCCGCCGGGCGGCATCTGCACACCTTGCCGCGCACGTCTCCGGACGGTGAAAGATCCCTATTGTGTGAAGTGCGGAAAGCCGCTGCATGACGGGCAGCTTGTTTATTGTCATGACTGCGGCACGGCAAAGCATATGTTTACGAGAGGACGCTCTCTATTCTATTATGAAGATATCCGCGAGTCCGTTTACCGGTTTAAGTATGAAGGAAGACAGGAGTATGCTTCTTTTTATGCGGATGAGGCGGTGCGTGTGCTGGGAGAAGAAATCCTGGCATGGCATGCCGAGGCGCTCATTCCGATCCCGCTGAATAAAGCGAAGCTGAAGAAGCGGGGATACAATCAGGCGGCCCTCTTTGCAGAGGCGCTGTCTGAGCGTTTAGACATTCCGGTTTTGGAGGGAGCGCTTGTCCGGGAGCGGAATACGGTACCGCAAAAAGGGCTGAATCGGGAAGAACGGCAAAAAAATCTGAAAAAGGCTTTCAAATTTATACAAAATGATGTAAAATTAAAGACAATTATATTAATTGATGATATTTTTACAACTGGCAGCACCGTGGATGCGGCAGGAGCACTGCTGCAGCAGGCGGGAGTGGCGGATATTTATGTGATCACATTGGCTTCCGGCAACGGAATTTAGAGAAGGAGTGGAAAGTATGAACGTCAGAAATTGCAGGAAATGCGGAAGGATTTTTAACTATGTGGCGGGACCTCACATTTGTCCGTCGTGTCGGGAGAAGCAGGAGGAGAAATTTCAGGAGGTAAAGAACTTTATCCGCGACAATAAGGATGCGACGATCAACGTCGTCTCTGAGGAATGTGATGTGGAGATCCCACAGATTCAGCAGTGGATCCGTGAAGAGCGGCTTGCATTTTCTGATGATTCCCCGATCGGCGTGAGCTGTGAAAACTGTGGAGCCATGATTAAAACAGGGCGTTTCTGCGAAAAATGTAAAAAAGGAATGGCAATGGATTTAAGCAATGCGATCCGTAAGCCGGAGGCACCGAAATTGGATCCGAAAAAGCAGGATCGCGAAAATCCGAAAATGAGATTCTTGGACAGATAATTACTACGGGAGAGCTATGTTAAACGAAGAACGGATTATTATGATGACGCGGATGGCGGCCTATGAGAGCGGCGAAGGAAAAAAGGACGGCGCGATCGGGAGCTATTTCAGGGGCGATTATATCGGACTTCAGGTATTGAAGTCCATTATCGGCGCGACCATTGCTTATTTTTTAGTGTGCGGCATCTATTTGTTATACCATTTTGAAACATTGTTAGACGGAATTTATGAGATGGACCTGTGGGGAGTTGCGCGCAAGGCGGCGATTGCTTATATTGTGACGGTTGCCGTATATGCGCTCATTTCCTATGTCGTTTATTCCTACAAATACGGAAAAGCGAAAAAAAAGCAGAAAGCATATATGAGCAGGCTGCGCCAGCTATCGCAGCTTTATCAGCTTGAGTCCAAAAACAAATAGTCATATTGAGAGGATGGTTATGGCTACATTACTTGTCATAAAAGAAAAACTAAAGAGCTTTTACAGCAAATATGAGGCATATCTGGTTCCCGTGCTGAAATTTGCGGCAGCGTTTATTTCGCTGCTCCTTGTCAATAAGAGGCTGGGCTATATGACGCAGCTTAACAGCACCGCGATCGTACTGATCGTAGCGCTTTTGTGTTCGTTTCTGCCGCTTAATATTATCATCGTGATGGCGGCGGCATTTTCACTCGGTCATGTATATACCCTGTCATGGGAATGCGTGATCGTGCTGTTGGTGCTTTATCTGCTCATGTTCTTATTGTATTTCCGCTTTTCGCCGAAGGATACCATTGCGGTGCTTCTGACGCCGATCTGTTTTGCGTTGAAGATTCCGGTCGTGATGCCGCTTTCCATGGGACTTGTGGGAAGTCCGGCGTCTGTTGTATCCGTTGGCTGCGGTGTGATCGTCTATTATGTGTTGAGCTTTATTAACCGTAACGCAACGGCGATCAACTCGTTGGATGCGGACGGCACGCTCGTGCGTTTCCGTTATTTTTTGGACGGGATCATGCATGACCGGGCGATGCTAGTGGCGGTCGCGGCATTTGCCGTGACGGTGATCGTTGTATACATTATCCGTAGGATGCCGGTAGACCACTGTTGGACGATCGCAATGATCACGGGTGCGTTGATGAGCATGGTCATTCTGATGTTCGGCGATCTGAAATATCATACCAATATTTCCATTATGGGAACGATCGTGGGGAGCATTGCGGCAGTCGGCATTGTGAAGGTTCTGCAGTTTTTTGTGTTCAATGTCGATTATAGCAGGACGGAACACATACAATTTGAAGATGATGAATATTATTATTATGTTAAGGCAGTTCCTAAGATGACAGTGGCAATTCCCGATAAGACCGTGACGAAGCTGGATACCCGAAAACCCGTACAGCACGTTGAGAGCGGAGTGTCCACGAACCGGACAGCTTCACAGGATGCGGCGCCGCATAAGGGGTCGGCGGATGGAACGCCCCACAGGTCATCTGCTTCCACGGCGCAGCATACACAGGCAAAGAACAGCAGCGCGTCGGCAAAAAGTGACAGTTTGCAGACAAGGAGCGGCATGCAGACAAAGCCGTCGGGGGCGAAAGGCACACAGGGAACACAGCAGATAAAAAGTGGTAATACAGGTGGCATCAACCGCAGATAACCTGCGGTCGCAGATAGCCCGCGGCAGCGCCACCAAAAATAATATAGAGAACAGATGGGATCAGCATGGAAAGATTTACGGCGTTTGCGGACAAATACCTGTCTGCCGTACACATACCTAATTACATCAAAGCAACGGATATCGTTGAGATCCTGATCATCTCCTTTTTGGTTTACCAGATCATGGTGTGGATTAAGAATACCAGAGCATGGGCATTCCTAAAAGGAGTTCTTGTCATACTTGTCTTTATCGGAGTCGCGGCATTTTTCCATATGTCCACCATATTATGGATTGCGGAGAATGTCATCAGCGTTGCGGCGATCGCAGTCGTCATCATCATGCAGCCTGAGCTGCGCAAGGCGTTGGAGCAGCTTGGCAGTAAGAATTTCTTAAACACGGTTCTTCCGTTTGAAACGACGCGTAAGGATTCCGGCAGATACACGGATCGTACGGTCAACGAGATCGTGCGAGCCTGTTTTGAGATGGGCAGGGTAAGGACGGGTGCATTGATCGTGATGGAGCAGACGAATTCCCTTGCCGAATATGAGAGAACGGGAATTGCGGTGGACGGTCTTGTCACCAGCCAGCTGCTGATCAATATTTTTGAGCACAATACACCGCTTCACGATGGCGCGGTGATCGTGCGCGGGGAACGCGTCACGTCGGCGACCTGCTATCTTCCGTTATCGGATAACCGTGATTTAAGTAAGGAACTGGGAACACGCCACCGCGCCGCGGTCGGTATTTCCGAAGCAACGGATTCTCTGACACTGGTCGTCTCGGAGGAGACGGGTTATGTCAGCGTTGCTTATAAGGGAGAGCTGTATCGGGATCTGGATCCGGACGGTGTGAAGGAAAAGATCGCAATGATACAGGATAAGCCGAGCGGCGAGGAAAAGAAGCACCGTGTGAGAAAGGGAAAGGCCAAAGCATGAAAAAATGGCTAACACAAAATCTCGGATTGAAATTTCTGTCAGTCATTTGTGCGTCGTTCTTGTGGCTGATCGTGATGAATATCAACGATCCGATCGACGAGCAGAGGTTTGTCGGGATTCCGGTCGAATTGACGAATACGGACGCCATTACCGATGAGGGAAAGGTGTATCAGATATTAGACAATACAAATTTGATCAATGTGACGGTGCGGGCAAAACGTTCCGTGTTAGATCAGCTTGACAGAGACAATATCCATGCGGTTGCCGATCTCTCCGAGGTCAGCGTTACGAATATGGTAACGATCAAGCTCTCTAGCAACCGTTACAGCAATCAGATCGACAGCATCCGATCCAATACGGAATTTTTGAAGCTGAATATAGAAGATGTCAGACAAAAACAGTTTCCGATCCAGATTTCCGTGATCGGTACGCCGGAGGAAGGGTATCTGGCGGGAACCGTAACGGCCGGTCAGACAGTCGTGCGTTTAAAAGGACCGGAGTCCGTGATCAATCAGATTGATTCCGTACAGGCAGTTGTGGATGTGTCGGGTATGATGAGCGATGTGAGCACGACGGCAAGCATTGTTCTCTATGACGCCAGCGGCAATCGGATAGAAGATGACAGTATACAGCTTAACATTTCAAGCGTCGAAGTGAAGGTTTCGATCCTTGCGACAAAGAGCGTGCCGTTTACCTATCATGTTTCCGGTACGCCGGCGGAAGGGTATGAGCTGACGGGAGCGATTGTCGGTACCTATGACAGGATCACGATCGCGGGAGCACAGAATGTGCTGGATACGATCTCAAGTATCGACATTCCGGCAGAGGTGCTCAATGTAACGGGACAGACGGATTCCCTGAATGCACTCATTTCCGTGAATGATTATCTGCCGAGCGGCGTCATTATTGCGGATGAGGAGCATACGGGACTGCTGGGCATTTCGGTAGGAATCGAGCCGTTAGAGACGACCTCTATTATGATTTCGGAAGGACAGATCCGCATCCTCAATGCGCCGGAGGGGTATGAGTATGCGATCGTGAATTACAGCGGCTCCTCCATCAGCGTGAGAGCGATACCGACGGTCATGGCGGGCGTGGATGAGGCAAATTTTGTCGGCGAGATTGATCTTTCGGCGTATTTTCAGCAACAGGGAGTCTATGAGCCTGAGGACGGCGTTTATTCCATTGAAGCGGCATTCGTGATGCCCGAGCATGTGACACAGGTGCAAAGACTGTATGTGTCCATTGAGCTGAAAAAGATCGTGGAGGAAGAAGAGTAGGGACACGGAGAAAGGACTTAGCGTAAACATGGCGAGATTGTTTGGAACGGATGGAGTAAGAGGAGTTGCAAATGAGGAATTAACGCCGCTTTTAGCGATGCAGCTTGGGCAGGCGGGAGCCTATGTACTGACGAAGGAGCGTGACCACAAGCCGACGATCATGGTCGGCTGCGATACAAGAATATCGGGCGACATGCTGGCGAATGCGCTGATGGCGGGCGCGTGCTCCGTCGGGGCAAACGCGGTCTATGTCGGAGTGATCCCGACACCGGCGATCGCCTATCTGACAAGAAAATATAAAGTGGATGCGGGCGTTGTGATTTCCGCCTCCCATAATCCGGTGGAGTTTAACGGGATCAAATTTTTTGACGGAAACGGCTATAAGCTGCCGGATTCGCTAGAGGATGAGATTGAGAGCCTGATCCGTTCCGACATGAAGGGCGTCAAATTCCCGACGGGTTCCTCTGTCGGAAAGATCAAGTATCGGACGGACGCGCGGGAAGAATATATCAATCATGCGGTTCAGTCTGTTCCGATAAAACTCGATGGCATGAAGATCGTCGTGGACTGCGCGGAGGGTGCGGCATTCTATACGTCCGTGGAGACATTGAAGGAGCTTGGCGGTAATATCGTGGCGATCCACAACAATCCCGACGGCACGAATATCAATGCAAACTGCGGCTCCACGCATTTAGAAGAGCTGAAGGCACGCGTTGTTTATGAGAAAGCGGCGCTGGGGCTTGCGTTTGACGGCGACGCCGATCGTCTGCTCGCAGTAGATGAAAACGGCAGAGTGGTGGACGGGGATCAGATCATGGCGATCGTCGGAAATCATATGAAGGATACCGGAAAACTCAAAAAGAATATGATCGTGGTAACGGTCATGAGCAATCTTGGATTTTCCCTGATGGCAAAGGAACGCGGCATCGAGATTGAGCAGACAAAGGTGGGGGACCGCTATGTGCTTGAGAGAATGAAAGAAATCGGGGCAAATCTAGGCGGAGAGCAGTCGGGGCATATTATATTCCTTGACGAAAATACGACGGGGGACGGTCTTTTAAGCGCGCTGCATCTGCTGCAGGTGCTTGTGGAAACAGGGAAGCCGCTCTCTGAATTATCATCGGTTATGAACGTGCTGCCGCAGGCGCTTGTCAACGCAAAAGTTCCGAATCATAAAAAAGAAAGCTATATGGAATATCCCGAAATCGCGGCAGCGATCGAAAAGCTGAATGAAACGTTTGAGGGAGAGGGCAGGGTGCTGATCCGGCCTTCCGGAACGGAGCCGCTCGTGCGGGTGATGATCGAGGGAAAAGATCAGACAATGATTCAGAAGGAAGCGCAGAAGCTTGCCGACCTGATTCAAAATATTATGTTATAGCATGGATATGAGACTGATATGATAAGAAAAGCTTGTGAATGCTTTGCGAAAATGCTATACTAGTCGTATTGACAGTAATCGTGGGGGTTATGGTCGATTCGGCTTTGAAGAAGCCAGAAGTGGAGGTATAACAATTATGGTAAGCCAAAAGGTGGTTATTAAGAATCCGACGGGACTGCATCTAAGACCTGCCGGCATCCTATGTAAAGAAGCTATGCAGTTCAAATCGTTGATTACATTTACCTTTCGGGAAAATACAGCGAATGCAAAGAGCGTTTTAAGCGTACTCGGCGCATGTGTAAAATGTGGTGATGAGATTGAGTTCACCTGTGAGGGTGAGGATGAGGAAGAGGCCTTAAAGACGCTTGTGAATGCGATTGAAAGCGGTCTCGGAGAATAAAACCGCAGCTGATGTCAGCCCGAAATGGTTTCGGGCTGATTTTTCTGTTTGGGAAAAATTCATAATGGGAGGTAGGAAAAGGATGTTACATTATCAGCGTTACAAGAGAAATCCGGTGGTTGATTATCCGGAAAGAGAGTGGCCGAACCGGGAAATTGAGAAAGCACCTGTTTGGTGCAGCGTTGATCTAAGAGACGGAAATCAAGCGCTCATTGACCCGATGATCGTGGGTGAAAAAATTGAGTTTTTTGAGTATCTTGTAAAGCTGGGATTTAAGGAGATTGAGATCGGTTTTCCTGCGGCAAGCCAGATTGAGTATGATTTTTTGCGTCAGCTTGTAGAGCGCAGACTGATTCCCGATGACGTCAAGGTGCAGGTGCTCTCCCAGTGCCGCGAGGAGCAGATCAAGCGCACGATTGAATCGATTGAGGGATGTGCTCAGGCAATCGTGCATATTTATAATTCGACCTCTACCTTACAGCGGGACGTCGTGTTCGGCATGAGTCGGGAGGAGATCATCCAGATTGCGGTGCAGGGCACGAAGTGGGTAAAACAGTATGCGGCTGATTTTCCCGGAAAAATTCAGTTGGAGTATTCGCCTGAAAGCTTTACGGGAACGGAGCTTGATTTTGCACTGGAGATCTGTACGGCGGTGCAGGAGACATGGGGAGCGACAAAGGAAAATCCCATCATCATCAATCTTCCCTCCACGGTCGAGATGACGACGCCGAATGTATATGCGGACAGAATCGAGTGGATGAATAAGCATTTTAAGGATCGTGAGAGTATTATTTTAAGTGTACATCCCCACAATGACAGGGGAACCGGAGTCGCTTCCGCGGAGCTTGCGATGCTTGCAGGTGCGGAGCGTGTAGAGGGCACACTGTTCGGAAACGGCGAGCGGACAGGAAATGTGGATGTGATGAACCTTGCCTACAATATGTTTTCCCAGGGCATTAACCCCGAATTGCAGATTGAGCGTGTGAATGAGAGCATTGAGATTTATGAGCGCTGCTGCAAGATCCCGATCCATCCTCGTCATCCGTATGCAGGAAAGCTTGTGTTTACGGCATTTTCCGGCTCGCATCAGGATGCGATCAACAAGGGTGTCAAGGCGATGCGTGAGCGAGGGAATGCGTATTGGGAGGTACCGTACCTGCCGATCGACCCCGCGGATATCGGCAGGGAGTATGAGCCGATCGTGCGCATCAATTCCCAGTCGGGCAAGGGCGGTGTCGCATTTGTCATGGACACGTATTTCGGATTTAAGCTGCCGAAGGGGATGCAGCGGGAATTTGCCAATGTCATTCAGGAAATCTCTGAAAAGCAGGGAGAGGTGTCTCCGGATCTGATCATGGAAAATTTCCGCAGGGAGTATTTGAATCAAAAGGAGCCGATTCATTTCCGCAAGCTGAAGGTGGACGATTTAAGCGGGGAGACCGAGTCACAGTTTGACACGCAGGTGACGGTCATTTATACGGATCACGGTGAGGAGAAGACTTACACGGCGGTCGGAAACGGACCGCTTGATGCGGTACAGCGCGGCCTTCAGGAAACGCTCGGGATATCGATCAAAATTCTCGACTATGAGGAGCATGCATTGCAGAGCGGATCCAATTCACAGGCGGCGGCATACATTCATCTGTTGAGTGCAAATGACGGAAGGGTCACTTATGGTGTAGGCGTCAGCTCGAATATCACCCGCGCTTCCGTGCGCGCGATATTCTCTGCAGTCAACAGACTGGGACTTGGAAAAAAGTAAGGCGGACGTATGAAAGAATGGATCGCACAAAGGAAACGAATAGGAATATGGGCAGGCGCCGCGTTGGCGGCGCTTGTTTTTGTGTTGAGCAGTCTGTTTCCCAAAACGTCGTATCATGTTGAGAAATATCATGTGGTATTGGAGGAGGGAGAGCAGGAGCGGGACATTGTCCTGACGCCGGAGACGACAGTGCTTTTTTCCTTCTCCGTCGGAGAAACCAATGTGGGCGGTGTGCAGCCCTGTCTTGACTGGGGAGCGGAGAGCTGTCCGCCGGGCGTACTCTGTGTGGATGTATGGCAGGTATCAGCGGACGGGGAACAGGATTATGTCGGACAGGGAAGCGCGCCGCTGAACGCGGGGTTAAGAAGATCCTATACCTATGTTGCACTGCCCCATGAGGGGGCGCTGTGCGGAGAACTGATTCTGGCCATCCGTTATGCGCCTGCAGAGGGGGAAGAATCCTATCCTTCCTTGATTGCGACGGACAGGGACATGGATGAATGTCTTACGGTCGTAAACGGCGAACCTTATGCCGGAGATCTGTTGATGTATTATGCGTCCGAGCAGGATACATATCCACTGTTGTTTGATGCAAAGCTAATATGTCTTTTGCTCATCTGTGTCGCGTTGACGATGGGGAATGCGCAGAAGAAGGAGGTGCGGCGATGAACAAAAAGCAGCGTTTTCGCGCAATGCGCATTCCTGCGGTGATCGTGGCGGCGCTTGTATTTTCCGTGTTGGCGGAGCTGTTCCTTTTTAACAGGTATGCGCTGTTTGAAGAGCGTTATGAGATGCGGAGCGGGATTGCGGCGGGAAGCGCCGAGACAGTGCTTGATCTTGGGGAAGAACGATATATCAAAACCGTTCGGATTGCGGTCGATCTGACAGAAGAGACGGATTACCGGCTGGTAATATGGGATGCACAGGGAAACGAGATCGGCGTGTGGGAGGGCAGGTTTTCTCCTAAATTGGGTGAAAGTGTAATCAATCTGCGCACGCGGACGGCAGGAATGGTATTGACGTTCTCTGAGGTCCCGGAGTCGGACGGCATGATGACGGCGGCGAATTTTATCGAATGGAATCCGTATCGTATGCGGTGTTTCTGCTTGCTGTTAGGGCTGGCCGCGTGGCTATGGCTGTGGCGTCCCTGTCTCTTGTGCACATCTCCGAGCCCACGAGCCTAGGCAGGGGGGG
>CAMWSU010000002.1 GCA_947176965.1 uncultured Lachnospiraceae bacterium
GCACCATGGAAATGAGACTCAAAAATCGTGGAAGCCTCTGCTGAACACGATTTTCGTTTTAAGAGACTCATTGGAATGTTTGGTGCAATGGAGTGCGCACAAATTCTTTTGGGCAATTTGACATCGGAAACCTTCAATTAGAGCTTTTAACACCCTAACCCTCATTTTATTACTTCCAACATTTGCGAAACACGATCAGTAACGTTCCTTACTGCCTCTCGCAGCTGCCCGCGTCCGACGAGATGCTTAAGACGCACTCCTTTAAGTACGGCAGTCCGTTGGGGGGCAGGATCAGATTGCCGCTTTTGCTGCGCCTGATGCCCTTCCCCTGCGCGTCCAGACTAAGCGATGATACCTCCGTCACCACATCCAGCACTTGAATTTTTCCATAAACGGCACTGACGCGTACCGACACGCCGAACACCGCCCGTATCTCTCGAAAAAAATCGACTGCCGCCTCCTCAATACGGCTTCTCGCCGTCCTCTCCTGTCCGGCGGCCACGATCTCCGCAAAGACAGAAATACCGAAATATTCCGGTGAAAGCACGTTCAGTCTTGTGCCGAGCATCCGCTTCGGCTCTAAGGCGCGCAGAATATTTCTGCGGTATGCCTCGCTTAAGTATGCTGTCGTCTCCGCCGAACACGGCTTTACGACAAGCGTGACACACGCCTCCCGCGACCCGCTTTCCCGATGCCTCTCCTCCGTTACCGTCGGCAAGATCACGCGGGCGCTCTCGATCATCAAGCCCGGTGTATTCAGCACAAGCCGTTCAAAATCCTCATTTGTCACGGCACGCGCCGGCTGCATCCGTGTTTTGAGAAGCCGTTCCCTGCTCTCCGAAATCGTCTCCGCATTGCGCCCTCCCGCTGCGGGACATCTGTTTTCCACAGTGATTCCCCGCTCCCCGTCCTCAAAACGGCGGATACTTCCCTCCTTCACATTTCCGCCTGAACCGAGACTGCTGCGCGCCGCCGCAAACAACAGATTCCCTTCCGGCGGAATCCCATGGTCGCAGTCTCCAAAATGAATGCTCCCGTGATCCTCCTCAAAAAAAAAGACTGCATCCAAAGCGCCCGCCTGCATCAGATCGTCACAATGCTCCGCGCTCAGATAGCGCCCGCTGCCTTTGACCGTCTCCATCATGAGACACATACCCTCCGCGCACAGGCCGGGGATGTCCGGCTCATAGGTCTGATCCGGCAGCCCGCTCCCCTCCCCGATGGTGAGCGCTTCCTTCCTGCCCGCCTCACAGCAGATCAAACGATATTCAAAATCCTCCTTCTCCTCCCGCTCCGGCAGAAAAAAGAATGCCGCCTCGTCGCTGATCTTTTTTACAACTCTCCCGTCATAGGGAATAAAAATAAGACCCTCACGCCGAAACAGAACAAAATCTCCCGTCATCGCCAAATAAGTACAAATCCGGATCGGCTCCTTTCCGCACAGCCGCCCGTCATGATACTCCGCGATCGTCCTCTGCTGCACCACGGACTGCTCATGAAGACTGATTCCCGCAAGCATCGGCGGCATATCGTATTCACACCGTTCCAAAACCAATCGCAGATAGTTCTTTCCGCTCTCCGAATTCATCTCCTGCCCCAGGCGGAAACGCAGCGTGCCGCTCTCCAGCAATCCGTTCGTCGTATCCTCCACGATTTCGGCGCTGCAGAGGCCCCGCGCGCACGGATACCGCAAAGAAAGCTCCGAGAGCGGATAAAACGTATCGTTCTTTCCGATCGGGTTGCGCCGAAATTCCCCGTTTTCAGAAAGCCGGATGCGCAGCGTGTACGTTATATGCGGCTTGAGCGCTCCGTTTAGCTCCATCCACAGCGCGCATCCCTTTTCGGGATGCTCTCCGAATGCCGGAAAATGCATGTCATTCTCCCTGCGCACTGACATGTCGTACTCCCATGCCGACTGCGCATGAGGGTTGACATAGGCGGCCGGCTGCGCATGAGGGCGGACAAAGGCCGCCGTATGTCCTTTTTTACAGGCGGACAGCCGCGTGATCTCCTCTGCGCTCACAAAAATCGACGTGAGCGCCTCAAAGCAGATCTCCCCGGCGAAAAAGCGGCTGCCCTGCGGAAAAAAAACAGGATGCTTCACACCGTCCATCCGAACGACCGCCTCCGCCGCTTTCTTTTTCTGCGGCGTGATTCCCAGCAGCCGAAGATACGCTGCCCTATGCTGATCCCCGATCTGATCCATGTGAAATTGCTGCATCTCCTTCATCCAGGCAAACAGCTCGAGAATGGTAATGCCCGGATCGTGGACATTGTGATCTGTCCAATGCGGCTCAATGTCCGTGATCTGCGCCCTTGCCCGCTCCGCAATCTCAACAAAGTACTCATCGTCCAACACGATTTCGGACAGCATGCCATCCCCTCCTTTCCTCCCTTGTGCTTGTCAAATGCGCTTCGCATTTCGCCTGCCTCTCTTTTAATCCGAACAAACCAAAACCTGACACCTTCCCGGCAGCGGAACCACAAAGCGCTCCGGATTTCTGCCGGACGTTCCACGGACGCAGCTTAAGTCCCTTCCGCCGAGCGGCACGCGCACCCGCCCCCGTCCCGCATTCCGATAAGCGGTCAGCCGCAGGCTTTGGATATAACCCGAACATGAAACACCTTTTAGCGCATTTATCATCTGCGTTTCGTTCGGCACCGTTCCGATCTCCCATCCGTTCCCGTCATAATTTCCGCTCAGCGGATGCAAAAAACGCGCTGCGGCTTTCTTCATTTCCTCCTGCACCTCAAACTGATTTTCCCCATCCGGGATGACCGCCTCCACCTCACAGTCCATCTCCAGAAACACCGGCTCCACCACAGAAAGCTTACCGGCAGCCGCAAGATTCCCGCTCATTCGCTCGCACAGGTACTGCGTCACCTGTGCGCGGACCGCATCAAAATACATACTTCCGCTTTGAAATTCTTCTAATAACAGCACAACCGCCACCGCACCCGGTTCATAGGCTCCGTCAGCGCTGCAATTCGGATAACAGGTCACTTTTTTTACCGAATGGGACGCCTCGCGCGCAAGCGCTTCAAAATCCGATACGGTCACGGCGCGCCCTCCATGGCGCAGCGCCGCACTGCCGCGGCTTAGCGCCTCCTGCTCCCCCTCCTCGTCACAGCCGCCGTAAACGAGCAGCGGATTCATCACGCGGTTCACATACCCGTAGGAACCGATCACCTTTGTAATGCCTCCGGGCTTTTGATTTCCTGCGCTGCCCCCAAGCAGCACCGTCTGCTCTTCATGCGCCGAAATCCTTGCCGCATTGAGAAAAATCCCCATGATCTGAGGCAGGATGCCCCGTTTTTCCATGCTCCGGTACGCACCCTTTTCATCCTGCACGCGCAGCCAGTACGCCGTCTCTCCGCACACCGTCTCCTTCACAAAATCTTCTTTCCCCATAAAGGTCAGCGCACCGCTCTTTCTGAAATTTTCCGTTTCGTCCACAACGGAAAGCGGCGTAAAGCCCTGTGCGCCCAAATAAGAAAATTGCAGATACGGGAGCGTTTCGGCAAGCTCCTCCCGCATCGCGCACAGCATACGGATCGGGCCGTTCTCAAGCGGTCTATGAAAGCCCAGATAAAGCGTGGGACAGCTCTCTTTTTGTCCGGCAAACAGCTCCCACACCGCCGCCGTGTTCTTTTTTGTCGTTTCGTAGATCCGCTCTTCACAGTTGTTGCGCGTAACGATCAGCTCCGGCGGCTTTCCCCCGCTCCCGTAATCAAAAGAGAACTGCACATGACGGATGACCGGCACGATATAGGCGCCCTTTGTCTGATAGAGATTCGTCATTTTCAAAACGCGCACGCGCAGGTAACGCGTCGGTGCCGCCTGCCACTCCAAAAGCGATGCATCCGCCGGACATCGAAATGCGATCCTCACCTGCTGCCCGGCTCTCGCCCCCGTCCCGTCAAACAGATTTTCCCACTTTTTCTCCGTCGCAAGCCTGCTCCAGCCCGCTCCGTTATAATATTCCCAGACAATCTGCTTCACCGTAATGTCATATTCTGCATCCGGCGCAAAATCCGCGCGCTTCATGACCATTTTCCACCGCCGGTCCACTTTCACGCTGTGATCGAACGGGATCCTCTCATAGTCGAGCTGAAAAGACAGCACCACGCGCGCATCCGTTTTGCCGAGCGCCTCCGCGGACGCGAAGTAACATTCCGTAAAAGGAGCCGGATTTTCGCCGAACGGCATGAAACACTCCTTTTCCTGCTCCCCCTCCTGATTCCAGATCAGGTCTGGCTCCAGTCTTTCCCTGCGGGATGCGATGCGGATGCCGTTCACCGAAAGCGTCGCGCCCCGCCACGGCTTCTGACAGCGGCAGAAAAGCCAATAGCCCTCCTTTCCGAACAGCGTCCGCTGTCCGGCACGCTCCCCGTCCTTTTCCCGCGCAAGAATGATTCTGTGATCTTCCGCGCGCCGCCTGCCGTATTCCGCAAAGCCGTCCTCCGTACTATAAAAAAAAGAACACGCCTCCCCGTTAAGCAGCAGGGACGCCGGCTCCTCATCCTCCCTGCCCGCCATATCCATCTCAAGCGAAATCTCCGCATCGCCGGATACGGAAAGCACCTCGCTCTGACAGAGATAAAAAATATGCTCCTGTCTGTTTTCCTCCTCCCGCGTAAAGGGCGCAAACCGCCCGGACACATCTTTTTTTGCGATATAATCCCGCTCACCGTCCACAAACAGCACAGTTTTAAGACGGGCAGGCGTCACATAGAGCGCCTCCGTCGTCTCATATACCATCTCCTCGTTCCGGTCTTCTGCCTGCTCCCCCGCTCTGCCGGATACCATGACGCCCTTCGGTAAGAACGTGCCGCCAAGCTCATCGCCGGATAACCCGAATGTGACATAGCCCTGCGCCGCGGATGCCGGTCTTGTCTGTAATCCGATCTCCTGAAAAAAAGCAAGCTTATGCTTTTCGGGAATCCGCTCAAAACGCCTGACCGTGCCCGCAAACATGTCCGCAAACAAAAGCGCCATCGCCGTACCCGCATCGGGATGCTCCCTGTCAAAACGCCACTCCGGTGTGTAGGCTTTTGCAAGGCGGGCTATTCTTTTCAGCACAATTTCCTCCTCGTTCCCCATGTTCTTCCTGCACCTCACTCTAACATCTGCCCTACACACCCTCGTTGATATAGTAGGGAAATACCAAATTGTACGGATTATTCGTTGCGCGCACGACATAGCCGATATGGATTTGGGCTGCTCCCTCATGGATACGCCCGCAGTCCACCTGAATCTCCACATCGGTAATGCGCGGCTCATAGCGGACAAGCGCCGTCCGTATCTCCTCCTCCATGCCCTTTTGATCGATCATGCTCATCGCGGAGAACGCATACTTGCGGATACCGCAGCCGAAATCGGGGCGCATGACCCGCTCACCCTTTCCCGTAAAAAGAATGATCCTGACCGCCTCCTCGATATCCTCCTCCTGCGAACACATCCGCATCCGTCCCGTCACCGCGTCCACCCGCGGCGGAAAAGAAATGCCGCAGCCCAAAAACCCCGCTGCTCCCTGTTCTCTCATCGTCCTCCCGCCTTTCTTTCGTCCTGTCCTTTCAGGCACCGGAGGGTTCCGCTTTTTTCCGATGTTCTCCCTGCCGGCACCTGATGATTCCGTCCTGCTTCAGTTCAGCTTCATGAGCGAACCCTTCGCCTCAAAGATTCCGCTGCTTACTGCCTTTAACGATGCCGTTCCTTTCAATTCCAGCGATGCCTGCGCCTCCGCCTTGACGTTCTGTCCCTTGATCTGTGTACTGCTTCCCTCCAGCGTCGTATTCTGCCCTTTGAGCTTTAATTTCTGTCCCGCTTTCAGGTCGATACTGTCCGCAGAGATCGAGACTTCTTTTTTTTGCCCGTCCAGCACAAGCATCTCTTTGTCCCCGACACGAAATACCGTCTTCTTCTCCGCCTTGAACGTCATAATACCGTCCTTTGTGTCCAGCACGACCGTGTTTTTTCCTTCCGGATCCTGCACGGAAATCTTGTGCGCTTCATCATCAAGACCGACCGTATGCCCCGACTTCGTTTTGATCGTGATCGCACCGTTCTTCTCATCATCCCGGATCGTAATGCTGTTTCCGCCTTTTGTATAGAGCGTTTTGACCGTATTGTTTTCATCCGCCGCATCGGGCGGCAGCACATTGTCCCCGCTGTAGAGCGCGCCGATGACATACGGGCTTTGCGGCTGTCCCATGTAAAAAGCAACAATGACCTGCGCACCGATCTCGGGGAGCAGATACGCGCCGTGCCCGTTCCCGGCATAGGGCGATGCCACCGGCATCCAATCCAGCTCATCCTTCGTATCCGCACCGACCAAAAGTTTCACTTTCACCATGCCCGGATGCTCACTGTCCCAGTTCTCCTTGACCTCTCCGAGCAGGATTCCCGTCACAAGCTCCTCGGACGTATCCTCCGGTCCTGCATGTAATTCCTCAAACAGACTCATGTTATTTCTTTTTTCCTCCGAGTGTAAAATCCGTCGTAAAGCCGTCCGTCCCGAATATGTGATTGACCGCTTTCAGGTAATATTCCCCGTCCACGCTCCCGTCGATCCCGTTGATGCCGAGATAGCGTCCCGGTATCAGAACCGGCATTCCGATACAGCTCCCCCGTCCGGAATCCATCGACTCCCTGACGTTCTCCGCCTCATCCGCAAGCCGGTTTGCCGCCTCATCCTCGGATTTCATGTTTGTCAGTTCAATCACTTTCACGGATTTGGGGATTCCTGCGCTTTTCGCTCCGTCGGACAAAACCGTTTCCCGCTTCTCGATCATGATGTTTTCCTGCGTGGCTTCTCTTAACGTTCCCCGCACCACAATTTCCTTATTCACAAAACTGCAGCTCTGGGAAAAAGAGATCAGATCCTTCCCCCACGACAGCGTCAAAACGGCTTTCTCCTCACTTTTTGCCGTCAGCTTTGCCTTTTTTCCATAAACAACAAATCGAAGATCGTGCTCCCTGCACAGCTTCCGCACAAGACTTAAATCGCTGCCGCGCTGGATGAAGGTTTTCACTCCGCCCGCATCCCCTCCCGCTCCGCTTTTTTTGTTTTCCTCCACGGATGCGCTCAGCCCGAACACATTGTATTTTCCCATCAAAGTCGAAAACAGGTTGGAAAGTGACTGCTCCTCCCACACCGTATCGATCTCCTCATTGTCCGCCATCAGCCGTTTTACATCCATGACCGTGACCTGCATGGACGGCATTTCCGAAAACTGTATGCCGGTCTCATAGATAAAACCGTGAAACACATCCACAAGCTCGGAGCCGTAGCCCAGCTCGATCTTAATCATCTCGCCGCATACAAGGCTGTTCTTTACCGACTGTTTCAGGGCTTTTTGCTGATCGTCCCAAATGTCCGTCACGCTGAAATCAGCGCTTGCGGCGGTGTCTAAACCAAGCGAAACGCGGATGCTCTCAATCCGCACCCCCGCCGCCTGCACGAGCTCCTGCGGCTGCCTACCGATCCAGATTTTTGCCGCTGGCGCCGCATATTGCTGATATTTCTCCCGCAGCTTGTCCGTCTCAAACACCGCGGTGAGCAGATCGATCTCTCCTCCTGCCATATCGTCCCCCCAGCCTCCATGCTGCCGCTTCGCGGCAACCCTAATCTGTTAGGAGAATGCCCGTATCTTGGGCATTCTCTCGTGTGAGACTTAGAACTTCTTCACGAAGCAGCCTTTGCTGCGAGTGTTAAGGAAACACTGATTTAATCAGTGTTTCCTTAGAAGTTCTTCTCACACTATAGAGCGGGCAGCGTCAGCGTCATCCCCGGCTCTGCGTCAAGCGGATTGGCAATCCCGTTTTGTATGGCGATCTCGCGCCAGCGTTCCACATCTCCGTATTCCTGCCACGCATAATGCCAGAGCTGTTCGTTTTCATGCAGCACGCGCACCTTTGTGCGGTCGGGCGATTCAAAAGGCGACTGCCGCCTGCTCTCATCCGCATTGAGAAGGGAGCGGAACGATATGTCGGCTTTTGCCCGCACGGGCGTACCGTCCGCCAGAAACATCGTGTAGCTCGCCTTGACACTTGTCACATACCCGTGAAATTTTAATTTTCCCCAGCAAAAGGAAACATTTGGCGGCCGATGCAGCGAGCCGTCAATCTTCAACAGCTTTGTCAGCTCCCCCACCTTCGCCGCCACACTGCTTCCGCTCTCCCCCGCCTCTGCCGTAGGGGGCACATACGTATCAAAATAAAGCGTCATATCCAGTGTCATGCTCTCCCCGGCAATAAATTGGCTGACAGACCCATCCAGTCCGGGAATCTTCTTTTCACTATAAGAGGCGCTCTGCGACAATTGATAGGATTCGGGATTAAACATGACCTCGATCTTGCTCCCGCCCTCAACCTCTATGACTGCTTTTTCCGTCATTGTGACTAACCTCTCCGCAAACGTTCCAAATGCATTTCCCGCTCCATGCGCTTCATGACCTCACCCGTGATCTTTCCCATATCAGGCTCCGGCCCCTGTATGGCGGTCTCCACGTTCTTTTGCAGCTGAAAAAGGAGCGTGCTTTGCTTTTTTACCTGTTCTTCCAGATCGGCGACCGTGCGCTTTGTCATGACAAGCTCCTCATGCGTGATCTGCCGCTTAAAAATAGGATCTTCTTTTGCCTGCCTTTCCGGGTTATTTTCGTAATATGCTTTACTGAGAACCTTGACCAGATCGCGCTCTGCCTTCTTTGCCAGATCGGGACGGCTTCCGCGGTTGACGAAGATCGTCGCAATATCCCGAAACACCGTCAGCTCTTTGCCCACGCTAAGCTGTCCGCGCCATGCTTCCTTTGGTTTTAAGAAATGCTCCAGCCGCTTGACGATACTTAGGGCTAACGCATCCCGGTAAACGGCGCGCTCCTGCTTTGACACAATCCGACTCTGCCAGGTCTGATTCAGGCGCAGCAGCAGCTGATAAAAATGTTGATCAGAGGAAGAGCTGGACTGCTGTTTTAAGAAAATAAGGATCGTACCCGGAAAACCACCCGTGCCAAACGAAACGCCGCGCGCCATCACCCGCTCCGCAAACGCACTGCCGCCGCGCTCTTTCCACCATTCCGCAGCTGCAATCTCTCTCCCGCTCCGCCTGCGGACACGCTCGGCGAACTTCTCCCCGCGCCCGAGCCGCCTGCTGCCCCTTCCCGCAAACCCGTCTTCACGCCGCTTTCGGACACGCTCCGCAAACTCGCCCTCCACGGACATACGCCCACTCCCTTCGCACCGTTTCGTCTACTCTGTATACAAAATCCCATCGTGCACAATCTCAAACCGCTCAACCAATATGGAATTACCCAGCGCATCCAGATTGCCCACCTCCCGCTTTGTGACAATTCCGTCCGTGATCCAAAAAATCCCGGAGGTCAGCTGCCCTTTTGCATCCAACAGGATGACGGTCAGCCATGTGCCAAGCCGCATACCTGGTTTTAACTTGGCAAAACGGCTCTCAGCCGGGATGATTCCATGCTCCAACACAAGCGGCGCATGCTTTTTATGAGGCACCGTCAGGATATGCGGGGCATGATTCCTTCCTCCCTCCGCAAGCTCCTCATACTCCATCGTACACTCTAATCCGGACACTTTAGAAAAACGCATTTTCTTCTCTTCCGTGATTTGTGCCCTTGAAGCAGACGCCTGCCCCGCCATCACTAAAAAACGATAATCCACCGCATAGCTATTCTGTATGAAATCCTTCTTCGTTCCGTCCGCCACTCTGACACCCCCATGATTCCGCGAAGCAACCATTGCTGCAAGCTTGAGAAGTACTTCTCACACTAGACCGAGAACACATTCTCCGGCTCGTCATTCAACGCCCTGTTGATCTTGGAAATCTCACTGCACCACCGTTTTCTGTCAAGATGACTCATCGCCATAATATCGTCGTGGCTCCAATGCATATAGTAGGCGATGAACGCCGCCTCCTCATAAATCTGCTCCGCCGGATAACTCGTTATTGACCGGCACTCATAAAATTTACGGGAACCTCCGCTTCTTTCCCGCAATGCGGGCAGACCACGCGGTAACACGGCGTCTCCATCGTATTGATCCGCTCATAAAGATCCTGCAAATACGCCAGATCCATCGTATAAAGCCCCTCGATCACCCGCGTGTCCACGGCAGGAAGCGTGCCGAGCGACGTGACGACGCGCGCGAGCAGGATCACGGTCAGATAGCTTGGATTCTGCTGCACTCTTGGATCCTTTAACGGCAGGATTTCGTCCGCCGCATTCGCCATCCGCATTGTTCCCGACTTATGCAGCATTCCGTCCCTGTCCAAATACCCTCTCGGTAATTCAAATTCATACTCTGTCTGAAATGCCATTGCTATTTTCCGCCTTTCCTCTCATAAAGAATGACCGCAAGGTCATTCTTTGGTGTGAGAAAGGTTCCGCTTTGCGGAACCGTAGAAAATCTTCGCGAAGCGCCCGCTGGCGTGAGCGTTAGATTTTCTTCTCACACTTATGATTCGCGCGTCATCCCCTCATGTGCGATCTCCAGCGTCTCCACCGCGACCTCGGAGGAAGTCGCGTTAAAATCCGGCGCCGTATACTTGATCGGCCACGCGTTGATGACGCGCCAGGATGCGACCGGCTTTTCCGTAGCGTCAAGCAGCGTGATCGTGATTGTTTTACGCGTTACTTCCCCGGTCACGCCGTCGTTTAACCAGTCATAGAGTGCGCGCGAATCCGCCAGACCTTTTTTGAGCGTGATATTTCCATACTTCTTTAATCCCGGTATTTTCATGGGCGTCTGCACCATGTCGCCCTCCCGGTACTCCATCACGTCAATGGAAGCGTCGAATCCCGTGACCTCGGAAAAACTGCACGCATCAATCCCATCGATCTCAACTTTATATCTGAATTTTCCGTATGGATAGGTTGCCATATCCTCTCATCCCCTTTCTTCTCACACTATTGGGAATCGCCCGTTTTCTGGGAGATCCGGAAGATAACAAACTCGGCGGGCTTCACCGGCGCTACGCCGATCACACAGACCAGGCGCCCGTTATCAATGTCATCCTGACTCATGGTATCACGCCCGATATTCACGAAAAATGCCTCCTCGGGTGAGGTTCCCGCAATGGAACCGTCCCGCCACATGCCGAGCAGGAATACCTCGATCGTGCGCTTCACACGCACCCAGAGCACCTCATCGTTCGGCTCAAATACCGCCCAATTCGTATTTGCCCTAATGGATTCTTCAATATAAATGAACAGCCGGCGGACATTGATATATTTCCAGCTTGCATTGCTCGTCGCCGTCCGCGCGCCCCACACGCGGATTCCCATACCCGGAAAGCTGCGGATCAGATTCACGCCCTTGGGATTTAAGATGTCCTGCTCCCCTTTGTTAAACGGGCAGTCCAATCCGACGCAGGCACGCACGACCTCGTTTGCGGGCGCTTTATGCACGCCCCTCGTGTTGTCCGTCCGCGCATAAATACCGATGACGGAACCGGAGGGCGGGATTGCAATATTTTTTTTATCCAAAGGATCAAACACCGTCAGCCACGGGTGATATAACGCCGCGTACTCCGAATCAAATATATCCCTGTGCGCGATGACATCGTCAATCTTCTTTGCATCACGCGGCAGATCGAGCACCGCGACGCGGCTCGCCGTGTTTTCGCAATGCGCAACGAGCATAAGCTGTACATTCGGATCCGTGATACCCGGCACCGCCATGATGGACACATTATCATTATCGAGAAACGCCTGAATCCCGCTGCGTTTTCCCGCGCCGTTGTCCGTTCCGATAAAATCCGCCGCCGTGAGCGACGCGACGCTGCCGTTGCTTCCTCCGCTTAATGAAACCGAAAGCACCGCTTTTTCCTCATCCCCCTGCGCTAAAGAAAGAAACGGCGATGTGACCGCATCACCCTCCGGAATCTGACAGGAGACTGCGATCATATCGGATTTCGCCGTCTTTTTTTCAATATAATTGGGCGCATCGATATTAAAAGAAACATTCTCATACAGCTCCACCTGATCGTCCATGCGCACCTCAAGCGAGAGTTCACAGGTAGAGATGGTCCTTGCCGGAAGTAAATCCTGATCGACAACGCTCTCGTCAAACTCCGACGCAAACTCTATGATATTGTCCTGACATTTGACGACACGGTTGTAGGTGACGGTCGTCTTGTCCGTATACATGACAATATCGCCCGCTGCAAATCCTACTCCGTTCTTGACATGATACCGTTTGCCGCCTGCTGTTTCCAAGATTTCCAGAATCTGTGTCTTTGCCTTGGATGCGGGTGCGATCACAATGTTTAGGTTATTTCCCCACACACCCGGATTTTTCGCCGTAAATGTTAAAACCGGCGTATCTGCGGGAAGATTTCCCTCCGCCGCCTTTGCGTCCTGTGGCGCAACCCTGGAAATGTAGGCTCTCGCGCCCCCGTTGATAAAAAAGTGTTCCACTGCATAGGCAAGAAAGCGGTTCTCCCCGAATTCATTCTCCGAGAGATAACCGCCGTATTTCCTCTTAAAATCCGCAAAATTTGTGACAAGCTGCGGCACGCCCTCGATTGCTCCGCGTTCTGATAGCCCGACAAACCCCGCCGTGCTCGTTCCGACGCCCTCCATCGGTTTGCTCCCGGATTCAAATTCCTCTACGTAAACTCCCGGTGATAAGTATTCTGCCATACCTTCCTCCCCTTTCTTTTTTTCTTACCGTTCGACACAATTCTACAAAAAGGGACTTAACAAATTCTTAACAACCGCGGATCTTTTATAATTTTCTATAAAAATAAGGCTCTGCCTTACGACAGAGCCTTACAAACGAAAAATAACGTCAGCTTTTCCCGAGATACTCCTCAAATCTCCTCTCCGGTGCCTCTCCAAGCACCTCGAGGGACGCATCCTGAAAGCGCTCATACACCCTCTTTGCACCCGCAATATTCTGACATAAGATCAGACACTCCACCAGACGCTCCATTGTGGAAAGCGCATAGCCATCCACCTCCACCAATCTTTTCAGATAACCAACGGCTTCCTCATACCGCCCGTCTGTATACGCCCCGTCCGCAAGCGTCTTCAATATCCAAAGATAACGCTGCTCCACTTCCTCCCTGTATGCGCCGAGCCATAAATAATCCTCTTCATACAGATATCCCTGCCGATACAGCGCGACAAACTGATCGGCGCGCTCATTTGTCAATGTTTTTCCGCTCTTTAACCATGCATAGCAGTCGTCTAACTCTCCGATATCCGATCGCATCCGCGACATATCGAGCGCGTAGGATTGGTTTTTTACAAGCAGACATTCCGCCCCTCCTGCTGCGGCAAGCGCCCTCCTTAAATATGAGGTCGTCGTGTGGAACAGCACCGCCGCTTTCTGCGCCGGTTTTTCCGGCCACAGCCGCTCCGTCAGCACATCCCTCGTCACCCATCTGCCATGCTCGTAAAACAGACAGGCAAACAGCTCCTTTGTCTTTTTCGTCCGCCAGACAACTTCGCCCTCCTGACCGCGCACCGAGAGTGCGCCGAAACATTGCACAAAGAGAGGTGCATGCTTCTCCCTCGCCGCGTTCTCAAGCTTTCGTGCCGCGTTTTTCCTCTCCTCCGCCGTCTCCCCTCTCCCGCAGAGTTCCTCATACGCCGCAGCCTTCAGCAAAATTTCCATGCGCCGTCCCGCAGACAGCCTGCTCCTTAAAAATCCGCGAAAAAAGCTGTCGTAACAATACACCTCCTCCTCGCCCTCCATGCGTGATAAAAACAGATTTTCCCGCATGAGATAGCGGAACATGTCCGCCGCGTCCTTCCGTCCCATCGCATGATCGCACACGGAGGGTCTCATCGTTTCCAATACGGAGGATTCCAGCAAAAACTGCTGTGTATCATTTGCCAGCTTCCGGAATATTTCATAGAAAACATACTCATAAAGATGTGTCCTGTCAAACAGCGCCGCGCCCGTCGGCTGCGTCCGCGCCTCTTTTAAGTCCATTCCGGCAAACGCGACTCCTGCCGGCCAGCCGCACATAGCCGCATGAATATCCCGCACAACCTGCTCCGACAATTCCCTGCCGGATATTTTTTGAAGCAGTCGCGCAGTCTCCCGTTCCTCAAGCTTTAGTTCGTCCGCTCTCACCGCCCGCGCCATGCCCCGCATCAGACATGCAGCAAGAAATCCTGGAAAACCGCCCCGTAACGAAAAAAAGAACCGTATTCTCCCCTCCCCGTACTCCATAAATCGCAGGAGAAAGTCCTGTACCATCTCATCATGAATCACCTGAAACTCATCCAGACAAATAAAAAAACCGTCAGCAGGAAGCGCCGGAATGCATCGTGAAAAAAAGCATTCGCTCACCCGATCCGTTCTCCCACTCCCCATCAGCCTCATAATCTCCGCATCCCAAAGATCAGCCTTTATGACACCGGAAAGCGCCGTGGCGATGCCATATAAAAAACAATCAAATTGATTATCAGATTCGTGCAGCCGATACCAACAGCTCCGCGCCCGATGGCTCCGTGCCCACTCCGCCATTACAATTGTCTTTCCATAACCTGCACCTGCATGAAACACGACAGCACTTTCATCCCCGTTCTCTATGCTCGCAAGCAGCTTCTCGCGCTGAAGCCACCAATGCGTTTCTTTGGGGATCTGAAACTTTGACGCATTCCAAATGACAGGCTGCTCCCATGCCTGCTCGTCCAATGATCATTCTCCGCTATGTACTCTATTTACAGATATACAAGTATCGTCTCTTTATACGCAGTTTAATACAATAGAGCCGCACAGACAACCCTGCCATATTACAATTACGCCCGTGAGTCCATGCCTTTTTATTCCGTATAGAATTTTGTTTTCCCAAAACAGGCGAAGCAAAGAATGATTGCTTTTTTTTCGGTTATCATGTAAGATAGCCTTGAATCTGTATGACGCTCATGAGGAAGATTATGAAGATCGGTATTACTTCTCTCAATTTAGAACAAAGATCGGCATCCGCCTACTATAACTCTCAGGAAAACGGACTCGGCGCGGCTTTGGCTTCTCTTGGTCACACTGTGACAGTATATCACCTGATCTCTCAACAGGATGAATCTCCTTTAGAAGAGCATCCTGCAAAAAATCTTACGCTGAAATACATTGCCTGCAGACATTTGGGACTCCACGCTTTTCCGTCCGCCTCCATATGGGATGCGGAAACGGACTGCTTTATTTCCTTTTCCGATCATTATGCAGGCTTTCCCATGCTTTACCGCTATTGCCGGAAACACAACATTTTATGCCTGCCCTATTTAGGCGTGATATCCAGCAATAATCCTTCCACATTAAAAAGACTGTTATCAAGTCTGCTGTCACGAAACATGCGATTTTATCGGAAGCTTCCCCTGCTGCTGACAAAAACCCCCCGCCTTGCAGATCAGCTGCTGGCACAGGGTGCCCGGCAGGTACGCACCGTCCCCGTTTGTTTGGATGAACAAAAGCTCTGTGCCTCTTATCGGGAAGCTCGCAAAGAGGCGCTGCTGCTGAAATACGGCTTTCAGCCCGCAGACCGGGTTATTCTGTTCATCGGCAGGCTTGTTCCTGAAAAGCAGCCCCTGCTGATGCTGAAAATTTTCTCAGAATTAACTCATTGCAAAGCATACAAACTTCTTATGCTTGGTCAGGGACCGTTAAAGAGTGAGATAGACGAATATATAAAAGAACATGCTCTCTCCCATTCCGTGCGCCTGATTTCCGCTTTGGAAAACAGCAGCATGTGGGAATTGTATTGTGCATCTGCGTGTTATGTAAACCTAAATGATCATGAAATATTCGGCATGTCGATTCTTGAGGCTCTGTATTATGAATGCCCTGTCATTGCCCTGCACGCCCCCGGTCCTGACAGCATTTTGGAAGCTTCCCCCTGTGGCAGCCTCTGTTCATCGCCGGAGGAACTGGCTCAAAAAATCATAGCTTCGGATACGGTTCCGGCGGACAAAACGCGCGCGGCACATGATTATATTACAGACAATTATCTCTGGTCCTGTTCCGCCGCTAAAATCCTCGACTCCATTTCATCCCTAAGAAAGGTAGATTGAACAATGTTCAAATTGAGCTACTATCTGAAACGCGCACGAACGATCGGCTTTCTTGATACTGTAAAAAAAATCGCAGGCTTTGAGGAGATCTTTACCTGCGCATTCCTAAAACACGGCGAGACCAATTTTCGACATCTTCCCTACTCGCACTCTTATTGGTATGCAGATCCCATACTGGTCAAATCCGGTCATTCCAATTATGTATTCATGGAGATTTTTGACAGAAAGAGGCAGAAAGGCCTGATCGGGTATAGCACAATTGAGGGCAGGCATATGACTCCTCCCCGCATCATTCTGGAAGAAAAGTGGCATCTGTCCTTTCCCATGATCTTTACCTATGACCACACGTTTTATATGATACCGGAATCCAGTGAGATCAGCAGCCTCTGTCTTTATCGCTGCGTCCGATTTCCCGATCATTGGGAATTATGCGCAAAATTCCCAACCGAAGATCCTCTTGTGGACACGATCGTATGGGAGCAAACCGAGGACAACATCCGCCTTCTCTCCTGTGCTAATCCCAAGGACGCTCCTCTTACTTGTAAATGGATCCAGTATGATCTTTCCTGTACTGACGGCAAATGGGATCTTCATCCCGTCTCTTCTTACAATGCCGGGACAAATTATGATTATCAATCCAGAAATGCCGGACCGCTCTGTATCGGAACAAACCCGGATATTGTGATCCATCCTGTTCAGGTCAGCACTTCCAGTACCTACGGAAAGGAACTCTATCTCTATCGCTATGATAAGGATGGGAAGGATCCGAAAAAAGAAGCGCTGCTGCAAAAACTTTCCGTACAGGATTATCGCATTCCTTCCTTAAAACATCACAAACTGTACGGCACTCACACCTATGGCATTAATGAGCAGTATGAAGTGGTCGATATCAAGCTTTATTCGTGGCAGCCCCTAAAGTGGTTTTACCGGATCACTGCCAGACGTTAAAAGAGTTGCGCAAAGCGCAACTCTTTTAACTATCGGATTGTTCTCGTTCCCGGAAGAACCCGCTTCGCTCCTTTTTTATCCATGATATGCCTTCATCAATTCCTGATAAATGGTTTCTTCCGAATACTTACGCTCATATTCGGCGTATGCTTCTCTGCATAATGCGCCGTATTGCTCCTCCGTCAGCGCTCCGACCGCCGCAATCTTTTCTGCCAGATCTTTGCTGTCACCGACATGATACAAAAATCCCGTCTCACCATTTCTGACGATCGTACTCACATTGGGCGTGTCCGCAGCAATCACAGGACATCCTGCGGCATATGCCTCAAGGATTGTCATGGGCATCCCCTCATATAATCTGGATGAAAAGATGAGTCCCCTTGCCCGTGCAATATAGGACAACGTCTCCTCATGAGAAATCTTCCCCTTCATTTCCACATTGGTCATGCCGCGCTTACGGAGCACTTCCCGCAATTCAGCAAAATCTTCGCCCTCTCCGATCAATATCAGTTTTTCCCCAGACTGTTTTTCAAAGGCATCCAGTACCTCAAAGGTTCCCTTAATCCGCTCCGTGCGTCCGACACAGACAAAGAACGCTTCCTTTTCCGTGATTCCCTTTCCTTCGGACACATAATTCGCTTTCAGTATGATCTTATCAGCCGGAATCGCTTTTTTCAATTTTTCCTCACAGAATTTTGTCAGGATCAGATAGCAATCCGGTTTCTGAAAGGTTCCGATTCTCCTGTGTATCCAAAACATGACATCTACAAGAATTGTCTGTACTTTGGAGTGACGGTAACAACCGTACTTGACCGAATGCAGGATCCCTTTTTGCAGACATTCCTCGCAGTTATGCCCATCCCTGTACAGCAGCCCGTTCGCGCATACAAAACGCATATTGTGAAGCGTCTGCACAAGCCGGCATCCTTGCTTTTTGGCGACGCCATACACAGAAAAACTAACCAGCGGGAGCGTATTATGCACATGCACCACCTCGATCTGATGCTCCCGTATCAGCCTGCATACCTCACGCCTGCTCTGAAAGGAATACAGCGTTCGAAATGGCAGCAGAAGTCTGCCCGCGATTCCGTTCTTTCCAATCTGCTGATTGGAAAGAATGTAGGTGATCACATGATGTCCGCGGTTTCGGAGAAGCTGCACCTCATTCTCAACAACGGTGTCTTCTCCGCCCGCAAATTTATATTTGTTGTGGATAATTAAAATATTCATAGTAATTTATCATATCATTTCGCCTATCACATTTCAAGAAGTTTGAACCATGCAATTTGAGTATGCCCCCCTGATTTCCTGTTAGACAAATTTTTTCAAAAAAGAGCACCTCCGCATCAGCCACACCGATCCAAAACTTGCCGCTGCCGTAACAATCACCCTGCCGACACCCTCCCTAATCTCTACCCCACAGACATATCGTGTGACAAAGTCCCATATCGTCAAATAAAAATCATGAATGAGGTAAACCCCAAAACACATCTCTGCCCCTTTTGCTATGATCCGCGCATTCTTTTCCCCAATGTCATGATATTCCAAAAGCTTCCTGCACAGTAAAAAGATCATCACTACCGCACCGCACAGGAACACACCATGAAACATACCTCCTGCTTGCAGACACATAATCACATACGATAACATTCCAAACGCACATATGGCATATCCCCACATTTTCTGCCACTGTACTGTATGGAAATAGTATCCTGCCGTAAAATAGAATGCATACCTCGCCCAGTTCCAGTTAATAATGTCGGTCATCCATGAAGTCCATTCCAGTTTGGGAATATTCTGCAGTCCCGGAACTGCTATTGAAAAAAAGTAAGAAACTCCCAAAAAATACTTTAACAAGATTCGATTTTCCGCAATTTTACTAAAAAAGGGCATTCCCATATAAATACCAACGATCAGATAGCAAAACCAAAGATGATACCTCCCCTGCGCCAGCATTACCAAGATTTCCTTTACAGAAAGTGCCTCATTTCTCATAAGCGGTAGAAATACCCCATAAAGTATCGTATAAAACACAGACCAAAAACAGAACGCCATACCAATCCGCAGTATATTTCGCGAATACAGTGTCTTGAGATCAATTTCTTCTTCCCTGGACAGCCACACCGCCCCACTGATCATTACAAACAACTCTACCGCCCAAGAAAAATATCTTCCCATCCCAGAATGAATACCGATCACACCGACTATTGCGATGATCCTGAGAATATCACAGTAAACGATACGTTCTCTTCGCATAACATGTACTCCTTGATCTGTCCTTTATGTTGTTTCCTAATCATTTTGCCTGATTGAGTCTATGAGATTTGAAATTGCCTGCACCTGACCGTCAGTTAATCCGCCAGCATCAATAGAAGGACAGATTATCTTGATTTCCCTTCCCAGCAGATAATCCGTGTTGCATTTATAAAGATATGAGAGTGAAAGCAATACCTCAACGCTGGGCGTACGCTCCCCTGTCTCATATCCTGATATAATGCTGGGTGAAATCTTTAAGATATCTGCAACCTGTTTTTGTGTCAGGTTATTTTCCATGCGCAATTCCTTTAATCGTTCTGCCAATCCACTTATCATTTCAAATATAATACCCCTCTACACTTTTCACATTATTTTTAATTGTACATTTTTTTGCAACACATAGGGTGTTTCGCAAAAAATCAAAACTACGCCTAATGTGTTCGCTTATTGTGTTTACTTGTTCTCTTCAAATGGTATAATTAATTAAAAGAATACTGCATAGAAAGATACGAAAATTCGGAGAATATAAATGAAATATGCAAATCTCAATTATCACTGGCGAAATGATGAAATAAATATAGGAGATGATATTCAATTATTGGCGATAGACTATCTGTATACTTTGATGGGCATTCCGGCAGAAGAAATTGTCAGAATTCCTTTTTATGAACTATGTGACTACAATGGTAAGGAAGTGATGTTACCCATTTGTTTTCCGTTTCATAATTATATAAAAGACGACTTCTATACACAATTTTCAGAAAAGATCACTCCGGTTTTCTTACATTTAAGCATCGGCGGAATAAAGCTTTCTTCAAAAGATATCGAATACTTAAGAAAATATGAACCAATCGGCTGTCGGGATTTGAATACATTACGTGTTCTGCGGCGAGAAGGCATCACGGCTTATGCCAGCGGATGCATTACCCAGATTTTTCCCGCCAGAAAAAATGAATCTGCATCCCAAAGCGTCTTCTTAGTTGATGCAGACCGGATGTTGTTCGATCATATTCCAATTGAACTCAAACAGCACGTCAAAGTAAGAACACACGCTTTAAGATACTCCGAAATAGAGAAAACATCCCGGGAAATGGCCATCGCCCAATTAAAAGAATATGCAGCGGATGCAGCGTTCATTATTACGTCCAGATTGCATTGCGCGCTCCCTGCTATTGCAATAGGGATTCCGACTATTTTTGCCGCGCCGAAAAGATCCCATAGATTTGAAGGGATCGACAGGATGGTTCCATTTTACAGTGCAGAAGAATATTCCAATATTAACTGACATTCTGTTGCAGTTGATGATCGGCAGATAAAAAATAAGATGATTGATTTAGACATCAGACGGCTCAAGCAGGAACACGTTGATGAAACAGAACTGCAACAGATCAACCGGATTTTTGATACAGAGTCCACAAACCAATATCATATGGATTATATCACGGAATCTGTCCGCTTCATCAATGCTTTAATGAAAAAGCAGCACGGCGCAATCCGTTATTACTTATGGGGAATTACGCCAACGGCTTTAACCCTGTTTTGGCATATCAAAACGTATTATCCGAAATCTCTCCTATTGGGCGTCATTGATAAAAATAAAAAAATAGAGTTTTGCGAAACCGTTTCAGGCAGTAAGGATGAAATTATTAAAGAAAAAGATGCATGGGTGTTTGTCTGTACCCGAAACGCTCTCAATGAATCCAAAGATTTTTTTGCGCGTAATGGGATGAAACTTTATTATGAGTGTTGCGGAGACCAATATATCTATTAAGTTTCACTCCTTAATCTGTTCATCCCCAATTCAGATATTATGCCTCTTATTCAAACACAAGCCCATATAGCTTCCATCCTCTGTATGAATACACTTCCTCCTCCGCCACAGGGTGCCGCTCCTTGATGCCGTAAGCAGTCTCGGCCCCGGCACAATCAAGATAGAAATAAACATACCTCCCTGACGGATGCTCCTGTATCAGGCATTCCACGGCCTCCGCATCAGGAACCATGAACACTGCAAACGGAATATTGTCACCGGATGCCGTTATTTCTCTTCTGGAAACCTTTGGGTTCCAATATTCCACATATTCGCCATACTCTCCTTCCTGAAGGATTTCCACCTCCCTGAATCCGTCAAAATAGTAAGTACATTGATCTACAGCCGGAAACAAGACAATATCCCTTTCAAAATCCACGACCGCGAGCGCCTCCCACAGAGCTTTTTCCAACCAAAGTGTCTGCTTGTTATAAATCATGGCGTCTCCCGGTACCGTATTCACACTACCGGTAGAGATCATGGTTCCATCCCCGATCGGAAACGTATCAAATGCGTACTTCGACACCGGATCGATCGTCCGATAGCAGGCTGTCAGCAGCAGTGCCGACAAAACCGCCGGCACCACAGGAAGAAACCGCATTCTGGTCATCTTGATATCGTCAGACAGCTCTAGCACAAACACGTCCGCTGTCAGATACAGACACATCGGAATGATGTTGGAATATCTGGCATGATTCACTGTCACAAAAAGACAACTAAAAACGGTAAATCCCATCTGCGCCGATAACAATGGAAAAAGCCAAAAAACATTGCGGCTTTTTCCACTCAGAAAAAGCCAGAACCCATTCCGGCTAATGCCGCCTCGTGCAAACAGAAACACGCCCAAAAGGAGCGCCAATAGGACAAAGATCCAGTTGAAATTAAAAAGATAAAGAACCTTCAGTTTTTCTGTGACATACTTCATATCCAGCGCAAAACCGCCGGTTCCGCCCCATCCGCCCAGTATCAGGATCGTTCCGCCCCACAAAACGGCAGCAAGCGCCATTGCATAATACTGCGGTCTGCAAAACAGCCCTTTCACCCTGTCCGCAAAACGACCGGTTCCCTTCCCACACAATTCGACCGCCACAATACCGATGCACAAAAACCCATAGATCACAATGGCAGGCTCTTTGATAAAACAGAAAAATATCCCCGAAACAACCTGCAGTATCCATTGTTTTTTGACTGTAAAATACAGTACGACCGGAAACAGACAGATACAATAAAAATCCAGACTATAGTAATTCACCATTCCAAGCATAAACGGCGACCACGCATAGACCGCTGTGCACACCGCATAAAAAATCTCTTTTTTCTCCGGTACGACCGCCCTTAATATCCCATAATACGCACAGATACCGGTCAGGAAAACGATCACGTTCCCAAGGATCATTCCCTCTGCCACATTCTGACCCATAACAGCCGTACAAAACCGGATCATCGCACTGACAGTCAGGGAAATATGCCCATATAAAGCCATACTGCTGAACGAATAGACCGATGCCTGGCGGCTTGTCATATAATAACCCCAGCCGTCCCACTTAAACTGGAACATCGCAGGATCATATACTAAGAGCAGCGAGATCAGACACAGCAGAAACAGAAATTTATGAGAAACAATGTTCTTTTTCCATAACTCCCATCCGTTTCTGACCGCCTTCTTTTCTATACGGAACAGATACCAGCACGCGGCTGTCGCCACCGCTGCCACAAGGAACTGTGAACAGACTTTATACCGCTCCTCATACAGACCTCCCGCTCTGATTAAGAAAACGAGGTTTGATACCAGAAACAGAATACTGCATATCCATAAAACCCCGCTGCAGACAAGAATCTGTCTGCGCAGCCCGCTTTGTCCGGAAACATTCCGGCACAAACCGATATATGCCGCTCCAGCCGCAGCGCAGGCAAGCAGATGAAGCAGCATCAGAACCTCACTTTCATGGGATGCCGCCAATGTGGAAAAGCCAAATCCAAGATAAGCGCTGCTTACGGCAGACAGCCCCAGTATGGTTCCCTGCACCTTTTTATTTTTCAGGAATTTTTTCACAAACAATGGTTCATCGGGCAGAATCCATCTGCTCATAAATTCTCCTCCTCGAAGACCGGCTGCTCCACCCGATATTCAAACCGCGTCTTGTCCGAATCTCCCGCATACGGTCCCTGCTTGATCTCATACATCTCCACTTCCTCAAGCACCTCAAAGCCGTGCCCGCCTGTCGAGAGCAGGATAATATCTCCCGCATTCAATATATAGCTTTTCAGATAGCGCTGATCCTGATCAAAAAAATCCACCCGCAGCCTGCCGCTTTTGATCACTAAAACCTCCTGCGTATAATGAACCTCCCGATGAACAACATTATGCACATGAGGTTTTATCAATTTTCCTGTCGGATGATGCATATAGGCAAGCTGCTGGGAATAATCGTCGGGCGTAAAAAAATGAATGCCATCATCCCGCTCGTCTCCCTTAATGATGATCGCCAGTGTCTCTTCCCCATTCTTAATAAAAATCGGCTGCACGCAAATTTCCTCCCGTTCGCTTTTCTGCCGTCCTTGCAAGTCCAAATCAAAGACAGCCTATACAACACTTACCAATAACATCCTTCCTCAATTTCATGACTCCCTTTCGGTCTTTCTTCCTCTAACGGTCGGACCCAATAGGAATTCATGTATTGATTCATTGCTTTTCCATATCCACCGATCTCCCAGCGTTTTCCTTTTATACCGAATAAAATCTGAGTCGCCCCTCCTAAATGAATGATGGTTTTTCCCATTCGCTTTATTTCTGCGGCCAAATTGAATCCATAGGCGCCGCATCCTATGATCGCCACATCAAAATCCATCTTATGGCATTCCGATTTCATCCAATCAAGCGCTTCAAACCAATCCTTAAATCGATCATCCCTCTCTCCCGCGATTGTCTGGACAGCCTTTATCGTTTTTAACTCAAATTCCGGCAGGATTTCGTGCTGTTCCGGTTTATTGGAAAATAGTTTCTCTCTGTTTTCTTCATACTGCATTCTGATAGAACGCTCAAACGGATGAATAACCAATACCTTCTTTCCTTTGAGCTTCGCCGACCACGGTCCGGCTCCTTGCACACCGCACGCCGACCACGGTTTTAACCATTCAATATGGGATATCATCGTATCCTTCTGATATACGTCATGCAGATAATCTTCCATATACAAATGCCAATACCCCTGCAGATCGATTGCAGAACAGTCATTCAGCACCATGTCAACATAGCGCTCCCCACACTCCAGATCATAAGGGAAAAAGCCGGCATTTTTGCATAGCTGCTTCAGCGCACTTTCTCTGTGGTCTATGTGCGGAATCATTCTGTGCTCAATGACCTGCCTGAGCATATTCATCTCAATAAAGCCCATCCTCCCTGCCCAAAAAGCAGCATGATCGCTGATTGCATCACCGATGATTTTATTTGTTTCAACCGTATCCAGCACAGGCCTCCCGCAACAGATTCGTTCTTTTTTTTTCGAAAGCGGCTTTTGGGTAAATCTTGTCCTGCAATAATTTTTCAATTCATATTTTAACCAGACAGCTTTGTTCCGCGCTGAAATATCGCTCATTCCTATCTCCTTTCCTGTGCATATTCTCCGGGCATATCTGATTGCATTCACTCACTTTTTTTGAAAACAAAGCACTTTGAATAAACATTCCTATTATTTATCTGTTGTATTGCCGGATCAACCATACTGCTATAAGAGTCAATCAACACATAACCCGCCGCTATAAAATATCCGACAAGCTCCTCTTCCTTAAAAATATAACGTGGATATTCTGCGTCATAGATCACTCTTTCTATTTGTTTACAGATCCATTCCTTATCACTGACAGCCGTTCTTTCAATGATGATATACTCAAACTCTTTTTCAAACAGCGTGTCTAAAATGTTCTTGTAATCTCTGATATACTGCAAAACCCCTGAACAAAGCACACAGGTATTACTCGTGATCTTATCTATGGGATATGCAAAAGACAAATGCCCGTCTTCAAAATGCTCCTTCCCATATTCGTAAAAATGCCGTTGTTCCACGACAACCCATCTTATATCTCTTGGAAGAATATCTTTATTCTGCCAATATGTACTGCCAAAAGAGCCTCCGAAATCCACAACTTCTTTACATCCGCTTTTGGAGTCCGCCAACGCCTTATTAATATGCGCGACTAACCTGTAGTTATATGCTTTTTCATAAAACAAAAAGGTATCCCGCTCATAAACGGCCTCGCCTTTTCTCACTGCCCAGGCCGCATTAATCGCCTTTTGATATATCAGATCAGAATCATAGCCCCTGCACTCTGCTTCTGCGGCTTCCCAAGAGGAATATTCTCCTATCAGACCGGAAACGATCTCCCCTCCCCCAATAATTTTATCCTTTATCGCACGAAACAGTTTTCTCATGGCTGCTTTTCTCCTCCTTCAGACACGCTTACTTCACACTGCCCACCATGCACTCCACTCAACAGGCTCTGATCTGACCACAGATAATCCCATTCCCCAAATCTGCCGATCGTGTGAATTCCCTCTTTTTTTAGATAGTTCCTAACAATATCCCGATCATTTTCCATCCCGTTATAGAAAATCACATTCCCGAACGGAAGCAGTCTGTAATCGACGAATTCAATATCATCTTTTTGGCAGAGCTTCATTTTTCTAAGCGCATACAATGTATTTTCAATCACTTCTTCCCGATTTATTTTCTCCCAATCTCCATGGTATATCTCAAACTGCAATGAGCTATATCCGGCGGGAACATTATTCGAAGACTTTATTCCCGGACTATTGACACGTGCCGCCATGATGTCCTCATCATAAATATACATCCACAAATGCTTTGCAATATTCAGTTTATGAAAACCGATGGACACGATGCTGACCTTTGTATATTTAAGCCGCTTTGCCGCTTCTGTTACATTTTCCGGCACATTCCTTACTATTTCCGGCATCCGGCAAAGCGGCAGAGAACTAACCAGCTTGTCATAATGGACGTGATCACCATCGTGAAAAAAGACTTCCTTCTTTGCTGTATCTATCCCAACTACGTCTTTATTGTATATAATGTGATCCCTTTTTATTAATGGATCTAAAAATGCCTCATATCCCCCTTCAACAGGATATCGCATTTCATTTGCGTAATAATCGATTCCGGTATCCGATGTAAATGAACCCATCAGAATCTTATGAAAATCGGGATTTTGCAGCCTTTTCCCAATCCATGTTGTTGATAACTCATCGGCCTCCATTCTCCAGTACTTTCTTGTATAACAATCATAAAAATCCCTCTTAAACGCTCTCCCATAAGAACCTAAAAGCCAGTCTCCGTAATTTGCAATCTCTATCCCGGTACTTCGATCCAGAAATGATTCGATATATTCACACCTTTCCTCGGGCGAAAAGCAGGAAAGATTATTGATCACCGGATGCTTTATATATTTTCCGTTGTAAAAATTGTACGCAATTGGTTCATGCCTGGTAAATTGGGTTTTATCAAACAGTTCTCGTGCTGCTTCTGATTTCGTAAAGGACAGGTGCACTGCAGAATCAAATGTAAAGCCGTTTATTGTAAAAGATTTGCACAGTCCCCCCGGACGGCTGTCTTTTTCGTATACGCGAATATTCTCACACTCTGCATAACTGTTCAAATATCCTAAACCGGCAATTCCGGCACCCAGCACAACTGTATCCATAAAATGATTCTCCTTTGACACCTTCAGTGCCCCTATAACTTACTTGCCAAAATACAAACTCTATTCGTCTCTATATTTTCCACTTTCACAATCTGAAACTTCTCCCGAAGCCCTTCAACAAACCAATCCAGCGTATACCATTCCGGAACATCAGGATTCGGATTCGCCCCCGACCATAAACCCAGGGGCATAAATTCAATGATCAAAAACCTCTTTGTATAATTTGAGAGTATCGTAACCAGCACAGATAACTTTATCTTCTGTGTCAAGATCAAATGATGGGATAATGCAAGCGCCATAACAACATCGCTTTTATACCGCTCGCAAGCCCGCCTGCCCAATTCTTTCTCCTGCAGCAGATCCATAACCGAAAACAGGATTCTTTCATTGATCCGTTGTATCTCTTTACACCTGACAAATCCTTTGCTGACTGCCGCAATATCATAATCTGTCGCACTTGCAAAATCTACTATATTTCTCTCTACCAATAACTGGGAGAGTGCCCCACTGTTTGCCCCAACCTCAAGCACATCACTTATTGCATAATCTTCTCTTAATTTTTGCATTAATTGAATATAATAACCAAACCGATCTCCTGCCGCCACCGTTGTGCCAAGTACCGCAAAGTTTTGATAGTCACTCCACACTCCCCTTTCCGACTGCAATTCTTTATGCACATACGTAACATACTTTTTGTATAACTTTCTTTTTCTCTTTTTCTTCTTCTCGTCATCAATCTGAAAAATTGTCTGCAATATAGCAGTTCCCCGGTTAATGATTTTTCTCTTTGACACTTCCTCGAAACCATATAATCTTGCTATCACCGTCATGTATAATTGTCTGAATCTATATGCCCGGATAAACTCGCCTTTTATTAGTTTTGCACGATCTCTATCCGACACTCCCCCTCCGAAATATAACAGATTTTGATTGATTGCGCCGCAAGTATCCCGCTTCTCATAAACCTTCAAAAGATTAATCCAATGATTGTTAAAAACACTATACCCCACCATTTTGCACTCTTCCATTCGCGCAATACTTCCAATATCCACATATACCGGTTTACATCCCATAAACATGATATTTCCAACATGCGGATCCATAAGCTCATAACCGTAATTCAGCAGATACACATTCAGTCGTGCGACCGTCGATCTGGCCGCCAACAGCATTTCATATGTCCATTCGTAAACATTAGACTTATGTTTGATCGCCTCATGTTCTATAATGATTGCATTTTCCAATCCGACTATTTGAATCTCATCCGTTATCCAACTATTGATCAGCAGCCGTTCCCGAAATAAACTGCTCAGTATACCACTTGAAAACAACTCACGGACAAACTCCTCGCGTTCCTGCTTTACCAAACGAAAAATTCTTCCTTGATATTCAAATACATCTCCCATCAAATCCATATGATACCTTGTTATCCAGTTAATTTCACATTTCTGAATCACGATTTTATTCATCTTATTTATCCCCATAGATATGTCTGATCGCATGAACAGCCTCTCTTTTTATCTTTAGCCGCATGACAATCCCATACCATTCATACTTTTTTATGCAAGCACAAATTTCTCTCTCCGCTTCCCTGATATTCCTTATCTGCTCGTTCACACTGACTTCTCTTTTCTCCAATCCATAATGCAATACATCCGTTTCATTATGCATCCATTCTTTCCATTGTTCGGACACTTGCATGAACGCTAAATAACAGCGGCTTAAAACCAATTTTTCTCTTTCTTTGGCAGTAAGCTTATGATCAGCTGTAATCAGATCAATCATATCTAAAATCTGTTTCACTCTTCTCTTCGGGAAGAAAAATTGGTCTTTCCTCCCTATTTGCAGCTTAGACTTTACCAAACTTCTATCAATATAAGTCTCACTTGAAAAAACCCTGCAATCACAAATCGCACCTCTGGCACGTCGAATTAACTCACACGCTATCCCGATTTCGGGGAAAATCTCATCTGTCTCAAAATAACTTTTTCTTTTTATAATATTTCGAAACGATTTTCTTTCAAAAATGATTCCTGTCGGATGATCCTGCATACAAAAAAAATAATAAGCATCATACCGACTCAGCTCACCCCTATGATCCGCTCTGTCCTTCATCAGCGCGATCCCCTGCCGCTGCGCCCATAGCAGCTGTTCAATCAGATATGTGATACCGTTCGCCCGCAGCTTATCTCTCCCCATGACCAAATACAAATATCTGCCGTCACCATTCTCTAACGCATTGTACCAGTTTAAGGTCGCCGCTGCCCCCTCTTGATTCACGCAGACCTTTAACCGCCTGTCTTTTATTTCCAATAATCTTAATACGGTATCGTCTTTTGATTGACCATCCGACATAACCACTTGAAACCGTTCGTCCGGATTTTCTAACAAGTCACTTGCAATCCGATACGCCACCTCCGCGTTTTCGTATACCGGAACGCAAAAACTCACTATAAAATCGCTCATTTCTCTATTCTCCTTCGTCAAAGAGGTCAGCCCCATATATGTCTGAAATGATGAACGCATATATCATCGCATACCAAAAACACCGCATGATAAAACCATAACGCTCTCTTTGCTCCTCCCCGCCACTTATAATATGCCCAATTTCTCCATATCCTGAGCTGCCACAGAAGTACCCTGAATATGGATTTCTCCTTTAAGATGTCCCTCCTGTATAATTTCACAATACGCCGGACACCTTCATACAAATTCTTATAATTTGCAGTGATCCTTTCCTCTCCTTCTTTGATCTCGCTGACCGCTTCCCCGCAATGATACATTTTCTTCTTGTGCTTATCCAGCATCAGTACCAACGCGTCATCCTGCCAGCTTTTCTGCTCTAAATCAAGCAATGGAACTTCCTGAAACACACTTTTTCGTACCATAATAGAATTTGTACAACACAGGGACAATTCTTCCATTAAATATTGATGTTGATTCAGTTTCTGAATCCTGTCATACTCCGCACGTTCTCCGCCCACCATCACATCCCCATAAACCATATCCACCTCGGGGTGCTGTTCAAAAGCTTTCAATCGGGCCGTAATCCCATTCCGCAGCATCACATCGTCCGAATCCAAAAATGCAATATATTCCCCCCGCGCCGATTCAATTCCCAGATTACGCGCGGCATTTGCCCCTTTCTTTTTGTCTTTTCTTGAAAGCAGCCGAACCCTGCTGTCCTTTGCTGCGAATCCCATTATCACGTCTTTTGTTCCATCTGTTGAAAAATCATCGCATATCAGAATTTCTACATTCGAGTATTCCTGCTCCAGCACGGATTCCAATGCTTTCACAACTGATTTTTCCCGATTATAGGTGGGAATCACGACCGAAACCAATTCATCCATTTCTATCTTTCCTCTCTTTCGAAATATTCATGAATGATCATTTCAAACTGAACATTAAACTGCGGCTGCCCCCATTTGTCTGCCCTTTCTCTTCCTTTTTTAACAAGCTCTGCACACAGCCCGTCATCCGTCCATAACCGCTCCATACAATCCGCAATTTCTTCCACCGAATCCGGATCAAACAAAAGCGCCGCGTCCCCGACCTGTTCCGGTATCCCGTAAATTCCGGAGGTTGCCACCGGGCAGCCCAGCACAAAGGCTTCAAGCTGCGGGATATTTGTCGGTCCTAAGCAGGTCGGCATGACCATCGCTCTCGCATGCCGGTAAAGATACACCATCTCCTCATTCGATACATAGCCAAGGATCCGAATATCATCCTGCATTTCTTCCTGATGAATCAGGTTCAAAACATTCTCTTTATTATTCTGCTCAGAACCAACAAAAATCAGTTTTACCGGTATTCCCTTTTTCTTTAATCCGGATGCGGCAAGGATTAAATTCTTATGATTTTTATGTGTCCAGAATTGAGCAGGATAAAAAAAGAATTTATCAAATAATGGTTCTTTGACCGGGCTTTCTTTTGCCAGATAAATATAATCCGGAGGGATAAACGGCAAAACGCTCACATGCTTGTCCAAATCTTTCCTCAGCCAGCCATAGGACTCCACAATATGACGCTTTCCCACCTTAGAATCCGCCAATATGATCTCTGCGGTCTCACACTGATGCCGGTACATTCTTTCCCGCCATTGATATTCGGACGTTAATTCAGGAAATCTGTCATCATAACGGTGCATCAGATCAAAGATCGGGATCATCATGGGGATATGGACCAGATCGCCCGCAAGATCCACCTGCCCTGCAATACACAAATCCAACGGGATCTTCTTCGCAATTCTGATATTACAGTCTGTATGTTGATACAAAAAAGATAGGACACTTTTGATAACAGGAACATGCCGGTATCCCCAATAGGAGTTTTCAATCCTTTGGTTTAACCGGCCTTTCACTCCGTTCAACTTTACACTGTCCAGCTCATATTGATCTGCTATGGCAATCCACTGATCATCACTTGACAGCACTATCACATGATATTCAGCACGATTTAGCTCAGACACAGCTTTCACAATGGACAGCCAGAACTGATAAGAACCCCCGTTATGATTTTTTCCGTCCACCCAAACGCCGATTTCTTTCATTTATGCTTCTTTTATCCTTTCCTGCAGCACTGCTTTCCCGCCTTTTACCTCGTACACTTTATTACAGTTCTGTATCGTAGAAAGACGGTGCGCAATAATGATCAGCGTCTTTGTTCCCTTTAACGCATCAATCGACTGCATGACCGCACTTTCTGTCTCATTATCCAATGCCGATGTTGCTTCGTCAAGCACCAGTATATCCGGGTTATCATACAGCGCCCTCGCAATCGCAATCCTCTGACGCTGCCCTCCGGAAAACTTAATTCCGCCCTCGCCGACCATCGTGTCAATCCCATGCGGCAGCCCTTGTACAAAATCATAGATCTGCGCGCTCTTTAACGCACGAATGATCTTTTCTTCCTCTATTTCATCCTCGTAAATGCCGAAAGCAACATTATGTCTCACCGTATCATCAATCAAAAACACATTCTGCGGCACAAATCCAATCGTTTTCGCCCACTGCTTCGGTATGGAATAGATATCCACGCCATCCACCAAAACCTCGCCCTTCTGCGGACGGAGCAGACCCAAAATAATGTCCGCAAGCGTCGTTTTTCCCGCGCCGGACTCCCCGATCAACGCGACCGCTTCCCCTTTTCGGATGGTAAGTGAAGTATCTTCTAATACATGTTTCTCACTCTCCGGATATCTCCACCAAACATTCCGCACCGTCAGTTCGGTCTGAAATCCCTCATATCCCCTGTTCGGATGTTCTACTTTCTCTTTCTCCTTGCCGGTAAGTTCCGCCTCTCTCTCTCTCGCATGCAGAATATTCTGATAGGCCTCTTCCAGCGACAACCGATTATATACCAATCCATTCATGTTCGTCGTAATACTGGAAATTGCAGGTAAAATTCTGACTGCAGCCACCGCAACCGCGCCAAGTACCATAACAAACTGAGCCGTAGCCTCCCCGCTTCCGAACATCGTGATCAGGCATACAAGAAGGACCAGTCCTGATATAAATACCGTCTCTATGACACGCGTGGGCAGTTTGCAGATAAACAGATACTGTGTATTAAAGCGACACGCCCTATCCGCCTCTTTGCGAAATTGATCAATAAAATACTGTTTCCTTTGACTAACGCTGATCTCTTTATAACCGTTGATCGGCTGATAAACATACTGATACCGCTTAGAAAACGCCTCCCTGCACTGGCGTCCGCATTCTGCTGTTTTTTTCTTAAACGCAAGAACCATGGTGAACGTCGTCAGCAGCGCCAAAAAGACAAGTCCGATCGCAAACAACGGATTCAAATAAACTAAAAACACCCCCAGCAATACACAGGTCAGGGTTTCCGCAAAAAGCATTGAAAATGCGTCGATTACCTGCGCCACATTGCTAATGTCGCCGCTCACGCCGCGCATCATATCACTGCTGTTCGTTTCAACAAAATACATATAGTCACGGTTTAAGTAGGAGTTCAACATCAACACCGATAAATCCCGCTCAATCCCATTCCGAAAACGCAGTTGAAAATAATTAACGAATAAAATCATGCCATCCTTAATAAGGTATACCAGGATCAATCCCGCACCCATCAGCAGCAGCAGCTCTTTCCCCGTTTCAATACCAAACCATGTCGATATTCTCTGAACGATCGAATAGGTCATTAGTTCATCCGGCGACATCAAAGCAATGATAAACGGTATCACCACACTGACACCTAATGTCTCAAGCAGTGCACTGACGAAAAACAGCGCCAAAAGGAGAACACTCTTTTGCTGCTGCTTTCGATCTAAAATATAGGTTAGCTGCTGAAACATCCGAATCAATGTTTTTACATTCTGCATCTCAATCCTCTTTCACCGGTGCATCAGGCCGCTCAATTTTGCCTTTATCTTTGCGATCCGGCACTGACCTTTCCCTATCATACAATAATCTCGCTGAAGATTCAACAAATCAAAATATGCCTTCTGACTGCTGCACATGCCGCCGCTCCTAAAATTGGCAATGACCTCATAGACCGGAACAAATTCCACGCTGCCGGAATTCCGGCAGCGCAGCATCAGATCATAGTCGGCGACACTGCAATACTTCGTATCATAGAGTCCGCATCTGTCGTAAGTGCTTTTGGTGATAAAGCAGGCAGGATGTCCGATCATCCGCCTGTCCAAAAATTCGTGTGAAAGAATGGACACGGATTCCTCTCTGTCATCCACCAGATTCCTGACCGCCCCATACAACACGGCGCACATGCCTTTTCGGTAGACATTTACCATCTTTTTCACCGCGTCATGCTCATAAAAATCATCGCTGTTGATAATTCCGATCAATTCTCCCGACGCCATCCGGATGCCCTTATTCATCGCATCATAGATGCCGTTGTCCGGCTCGGATACCGCTTTCATACGTTCGCCGAATGCCGCCCGGTAATCTTCCACGATCTTCATGGTGTTGTCCGCGGATTTCCCGTCCACAATGATGTACTCAATATCCGGATATGTCTGGTACAATACACTCTCGATTGTCTGTGCAATTGTTTTTTCGCTATTATAACAGACGGTAATAACACTTACTAAGATATTTTCACTCATTCCGTATCCCTATTTTCTATATTTCGCTCTGATCAGACCATGAACAAAATATGGCTTTTTGATATCCCATATTTCATATCTTCCTGCCACAAGCATATAACGTTCTGAATATTCGGTATCATACTCCTCCAGAAAGTCTTTCACCCAGACCTCATCATCCAAACGGTGGTAGGTACATACCAACAGATTTTGAATCTTCCCTTCCCGAATACTGCTCCGCGCTCCCATCAAAACGTCGCGCTCATATCCCTCCACATCCATTTTGATCAGATTGACCGTGGTCAGTCCCTGCTCTTTCATGAAAGTATCTATTGATACATTCATTTTATTGTCCTTATCAGAAACCAATCTGGGAACTATGGTCACTTTTGAGCGGTAATCCGCAAACGTCAGCTTTAAGGCTTCGATCCATTCCTCGTCGCATTCGAACAAATAGATATGCTTTACCCTGTCAACAATTTCAAGCGAAAAATTTCCTTCGGCACATCCGATATCAAAAACAATATCATCCTCTTTCACCTGAAAACCTTCGGTCAAATATCTGTGCGGAGAATGTTCATACTGCTCATTTGTCAAATCATTTATCATTTTTATGGCGTCTTCCGCAGAAAGGCTGCGCTTAAAAAACAACTTCTTTCCCTGATAATCGATATAGTACAATCCCGAAAGTGTGTCCTTCCGTAGATCTGCTTCTGAATAATACGATTTGTGCATATCAGGATAGCAGAAGATATCTTCTCCGTTTTCCTGCAGATACCGGATTTCCTGCCTGAACTTCGCTCTATCAAGTTCCGGATCGGTAAGAACCAGCATTTTGATATATTCCCTCTTTATTTCCTCCAAAAACGGTTCATTCCGGTACTGATATTTCTCTGATCCATGAAATATCATATTCTTTATGATCTGTTTATACGCTTTCCGATATGCCCGATAAAAAATATGACGATCATACTTTTCAAATACCGAACTATATTTTTTTCTTAACCTGCTCTTAGATTCCTCACTGAAAATCTTGTTAAATGCCCTTTTTATTACCACATTATGCCCCCCGATTCCCTTTTACATTTCAAGCCACTGTTTATGATAATGATTCCAGTCCTCATTCTCCAGACCATTCCAAAATTTAGGCTGCCCATACGCATGAATGATTTTTATGCCTTCGCCGTCATCCTTCGGATGCGTGCAATAAATCTTTTCATTCAGTTTGCTGTATGGTATCCGGTATTTTTGCACCATCATTGTAAATATCGCCTGTTCGGGAAGATATAGATATTTTATATATCGCTGCATTGCACGGATACACCATTCATAATACTGCATAAACTTCTGATGATCTCTGTGAAATACAAAAAGAGGCGTACAGATACATCCCCCATCTAAGTCAAACTCCCTCACGTCCGCCCGATCGATCGACTTATAAAACATATCCCTCATCGTCTTATCGGGATCACAGACAAACGAAAATGCCTGCTCCTCCTCGAGCAGCTCCGAGATGTCCTCTTTAATAATGACATCATAATCCGACCAAATGACGGTATCGTATTCCTCCAACAGTTTCAAACATTCGATCTTGCAAAATACCATTGGTGAGAAATATCGGATGATCTTATTCTGCCAAAGCTTCCACTTTGGTATCGGGCATCGATATCGGATAAAACGTGTGGGCAGGATTGTTTGAAACTTACGCTGCAGCTTCTCTGCTACACCATCATGAAAGACCACCATCTCATCAATGAGATTCGGTGTCTTATCGCGCACGTTGAGCGCAAGCACCGCCATGGCATCAATATCCTTTTTTGTTCCGCCGGTTACCAGCACCCTGCTCATAGCTGCCCTTCCTCCCGCATCACATCATGAATTGCTTCCAGATAAGCGCATTCATTCACCGTATCAGGCTCCAAATATGCCGACTCTCCCCACTCATTCCATGCGTTGATATACAAAAACTCATTTTCTGCCTGTACGGATTTTTGTATCTGCTTCCTTAACGCATCTTTGAACAGTTCTAGCGAATTACCGGCATATACGATACCGCGCTCCTGCCGTCTCGGTGTATCATCATAATCCGTAAACATTCCATAGTAAACTTTCTTCGGCGTCTGTACATCATCCCTGATAATGCACCGCCAAATGCCTTTCGCATTCCGCACATAGGGAAGAAACGATGTGTGAAACAATGCATTTAAGCGTTTTTTGATGCCACCTGCAAGGATACATGTTCTTCCGTACATTTTATGAATATTCATATGATACGCGTGCTGCGGTTCAAAATTGTAATATGCATCAAGCGCATCCGTTCCTTTTACTTCCCCCCTGCTGTCCAGATCACCGGCGATCACATATACCCCTTCAAAACCGTTTTCTCTTGCCAGACGATTCCAGCATGTAAGCATATCCGCCAAGCAGTCAATCTGATGTGCGCGATAAATATGAAACACCGGCCTGTTACCGATCTTAATATATCGTTCATCCGAAAAATGCGGAAGCAGATCCATAAAATGCTGTGTCCATACAGCCTCATCGCCGTAATCCTGCCGGATTAAAATTTCCTGCTCATTCTTACTGGCATACCAGGTCCGCTTAAAGGTATTATTATCCCAGCAAAGACTGTAATGAAGCGCTATCTCTTTATGTTGACGAAAGATTTCTGCCGGTTTTTCCAAAATACGTCTTCCGCGGAACCAATAATGATACATGCAGAAGCCATAAATTCCATACTGCTTTGCCAAATCTGCCTGCCATTTCATCGCCGATGCGTTTTCGTCCGACAAATCATAGTAATTGTCATTCAACGGGACTCTCGGCTGCCGTTGCTTTCTGCTATACTGCTTCGCATTTTTTGCCGCCTGCCAGTCGGTATACCCTTTTCCCCACCACTCGTTATTCTCGGGAATCTCATGAAACTGCGGAAGATAAAAACACATGATCTTCATTTACGCTATCAATCTCCTTTTTCTTGCACACTCAGACGTCAGCGCTTTTTATCAAAAATGGAACGGTTAATATCATATCCCAAAAGTGACTTGATCTTCACGACCAGACCATGCTTGTTCGTTCTCTTAAAATACGCCCGGTCAAATTCCTCATCCCACACAATTTCCTCTCTGTGGCGGATCGGAAATCTGCACGCCCCGGACTTTAGCTCCACACTTTTTACTTCTCCCGCTGTGTGCGTGGATTCCTCCTGAAAACCGATATTGCGCGTATAACTCAGCCGCGGCGCAATATTCAGCTTATCATGCAGCAGCGTCGCATACATGAGCTGATAATCCCATGTATCATAGGAATGCCGATATAATGCGTCAAATTCCCCGGTATAGACCCAATAAGATTTTAACGGCAGCACTCTGCGGAAAACAGGATTTTTCTTTTCCTTCTCCCATGTCTTCAGATCAAAATCATACAGCTTCCATGCGCGCCGCCAGGACGCCCATCCCCAGATGAACGGCACCTTCGTAAATAAATAGTCGTGCGCTGTCTCATAATAGGCTGCCGGATTGCTGCCCCCGATCACCATGATCCGCTCATCATCACGGTAATACGCAAGCATTTCCTGACAATAAATAAAAAAGGTCGGGTCAGGCAGACAGTCGTCCTCCAGTATGATCGCTTCCTCCTCGTTCTCAAACACCCATGAAATGCCGCTCGAAACCCTTCTGCCGCAGCCCATATTCTGTTCGGCGTAGTTTTTGTGTACTTCACATTCCCAGTCAATATGCGACTCTAAATAGGCACGCACCTCGGCTACTTTCTCTGCTTCTCCCGCAACATGCGGCCTTGCCCCGTCAGACACCAAATAAAGTCTTGACGGTTTCGCCTCCCTGATTGCCTCAAAGACCTGCTTTGTTGTTGTTAAACGGTTAAATGTAAAAAAAGCAACCGGCGTTGTTAATTGCTCCATTTTATTCATCCTCTTTTTCCCTCAGCAGTTCCTCAAAAAGCCTCCGATATTGCCTGCCAATTTCGCTCAGCGAATTTTCATTCCGAATATACTGCATCGGCCGCTCTGTACAAAAGCGGATGCCTTCGGCAAGCTGTTCATAGCTGCCGTACTCCGCCAAATATCCGTTCGCCTGATGCGTCACCTGTTCCGCGATCCCGCCGATTCGAAAAGCGACGACGGGCGTCCCGCAGGCAAGCGCCTCACCCACCGTATAACAGAAACTCTCCTGTTCGGACGGCGCTAAAAACACATCCGCAAGGTTATAGACCTCCGTCATTTCCTCCTCGGATCGGATATAGCCGAAATAATGGGTTTCCAGCGGGCAATCTGCCATCCGCTCCCCGTCCTTATTGCCGAACACCGCAAGCAGATAGGAATCCGTATCCAGCTTTTGCAGCGCTTTCAGAAGATTCTGCGCTCCCTTCGTCCGGTTGGACAACGCGCCGCAGGCGCCGAACAGGATGATTTTTTTATCCGTCGTAACGCCGTATTTTGCACGCAGCGCTTCCTCTTTCTCCAATCTGCGGTACTGATCATAATCAATGGGATTATAAATCCATGTGATACGCCGTCCCTGCCAAATGCGGCTGCGCTCAGCACACTCCGCGCTCCATTTGCTCGGTCCGACAAGTGTGAGACTTCCCGACTGCTGAACTGCACGCGCTTTCCGATCAAAATTGCGGCAGGATCTGTCATTTTCTTTTTTTGATCCGATCAATGGGCACTTCCCGCAGCCCTGTTCATATCTGCCGCAGTAACGGTCGTAATGACATCCCCCCGTACAGTTCCACATATCATGCGCCACCCAGATAACCGGTTTCCCGAGTGCCAGAAGCTGCTCCACATTCCGATAACTGATAAACGAATTCACCCAGTGCAGGATGATAACATCCGCGTCCCTTACAGCGGGATGCTTTGACATATTTGTCCCAAAGCAGTCCGAGATGATCTCTCCCTTAGACAACAGCAGATTCCCGACATTCTTTGCTTTTGACAGCAGGCTTTTTAACGGTGTGTCGATTACCTGCGTCCCCATGCTGTCCTCATGAAATTTTGTCCGCAGTAAAACTACCGAATCTACACTCTGCATACAGAGCGCGCGGTGAATCCGCTCCACTGCCTTATAGGAACCGCCCAGATCGGTTGTCGCTAAATTTACGACTTTCATATAAACGCCTGTCTCTTTCCATAGCCACTGTTATATCCGCGCGAGCTTTTACGCCTGTCCTCAGGGTGAGTGTGCCCTTCTTACCTAAACCTTGTTCCCGTGAAAATCACCTGCGGATATACAGCACACGATACACGCCGTGCAGCAGTCTTGACAGCACACGGCTGTTTCTGCAAAATTCAAACAGTGCAAAAACAGGATACCCCCATGGCAGGTGCTTCCTGATACAGTACTTTGCCTCCCGCTGATAATCTGTCTTATTTTTGACGCTCGCACTGTTCTCATCAAGCGAATAATACGCGATCATCTCACCGATGGGCACAAACGGAACCTTTCTTTTTTTAAGCCGCAGCATCCAGTCCCTGTCCGCGCAGATCCGATAATGCTCCGTATCAAATTGCATAGCGTCAAAACACGCCCTATGCGCTAAGACTGCCTGATGATTGATGCAGTCTCCTGTCAGATAATAAATCAATTTTCCGCAGGAACTCCCATACATCCGCTGCTCGGTGCGTCCATCCGGATGCACATAGGTGATGTCACCGTAAAGAACTTCGGCGCGGGATGGTGTGCAGCGTGCTGCCATCCGCTCCATCACACCCGGATCAAAAAGCGTATCCCCTGCATTCAAAAAATACAGATAATCTCCGGCTGCCTTTTCTATCCCCTTATTCATTGCATCATAGATCCCCTGATCCGGTTCGGAATGCCATTGTAACACTCCCTGCCCGGCAAATGGACGCACCAATGCTTCCGTGCCATCCGTAGAGGCACCGTCTATGATCAGATACTCCAGCCATGGATAAGTCTGCGCCATCACGGAACGTATCGTTTTTTCAATGACGCGCTCCGCGTTATAGCAGACCGTGATAATACTGATCATGACAGGCTTCTCTTCATGTCCTTTATTTATTGTCATCATATTTCCCTAATATTCTGTATCATTTTCCATATTGCCGCTTTCATTCTACATATTCTCATTGGTCTTCTTTTTTAACGAGTCCTTATTCGCCCGATCAATAAAGAGCATATGACACAGCTTAAACAGCATGATGAATACGCCGCGCGGCAATATGCGGTACAGACATTTCTCTACCTTTATTATCATCCCGGTCTGCGCTTTTTTCTTTTGATAATCATGCCACGGGGAAAGGGATAAATAATGATCAAACGCTGCACGGTCGGGATGCAATGTATCTTGATGCCATGGAAATTCCCCTACGAACCGGAAAAAATGCAGGATGCCCGGTGACTTTACTGCCCGCTCGATCTCTTCTTTCTCATAGTACGCGCTTTGACCGAAAAAACGATGATACTGCCGGTACGAAAACGCAAGATGGATCGGCTGTAAATTATAGCGAACCGGCAGCCGATAAATAGCGCCCCTGCAGCACACGTTGAGTAAATCCTGATCCGGCGCCGGATAATGGCTCCTCACGCGCAGAACGTGATCGATAATCTTCTGCGTACACCCCGCCATTCTCCATTTATTCATATCAAATAGAATAACGCCGGAATTATAGTATTCCTCATCGGGCATAAGACCGATATCCCGCTTATGTCGTTTCGTCAGGGAATCCAGCGCCATACCGATGACATGCTCTCCCATGTCCGCAGTGTATATCCCGCCGAGCTGATCACACACGATCGTATCCGCGTCCAGATACAGCAGCCGCTCCACCGATTTCGGGAGAATATCCGTCAGAAACAGCCGTAAGTTCGCTGCATAAGAGCCGCGGTAAGTCGGCATATTCAGCTCCCTCATACGTTCCATTACCGCATCTGCATTCAGAAAAGTGACCGTTCTTTCATACTGCCCTGCAAGCTCCTCAAAGCGCCGGACGCTGTCCTTTGACAGTCCCTCACCAAGAATATAGACGGTGATTGCTTTCGCTTCCTTGTTATTTTCAAACAGGGATGTAACGGAAGTTCCCGCAAACGGCGCATAGGCTTCATTAAATTGATACAGGATATTCATTTATTCTTCCTCATCCTCAAAATTCAGCCGTTTTTCTTCCACCACCAATGGTCTGTGAATCACGCGCGTATTGATATTCAGAACATATTCGCCGATGAGACCGATAAAAAACAGCTGAAGCGAGCCAAGAATATAAATCCCCAGTATCATCGGTACATTGCCCGCCTGAAAGCTGTCCCAATTGCACAGTTTCAGAACCAGGTAGATCAACGCGATCAGCATACTGATGCCGGAAGAAAAAAAGCCCAACATGGTCGCCAGGCGCAATCCCACCTTCGTATAGGATGTAATACTCAGCATAGCCGCATCATACAGGCTGAAAAAATTATTATGCGTCTTTCCCGCACGGCGTTTTGCCTGCTCATAATCGATTTCTATCATCTGAAAGCCGGAACCATATTCCGCAACAATGCCTCTGAGAAAGGGAATCGGATCGTCAAGCTCTTTGAGAATTGCAATAAATGTTTTATCATATAAGCCAAATCCCGTAAAATGCTCGATCATCTTGACGTCGGACATATTTTTTATCAGCTTATAATAACATGTCCTCAAAAAATAGATAAATGCATTTTCCCTGCTGGAGGATTTGATCCCGCTGACGATCTTATGCCCCTTCTCCCACTCATGCACAAAAACAGGTATCATTTCTATCGGATCCTGAAAGTCGCAGCACATACTGATCGTGCAGTCTCCCGTCGTCTGGCACAGGCCATGGAACGGAGAATTGAACTGTCCGAAATTCGTCACATTAAAGATCGCTTTGATCCGTTTGTTATCCCCGCACAGTTTCTCTAGCTTGTCCCTTGTGCCATCCGTAGAGCAGTTGTCAATAAACAGCAGTTCATAATCATATTCCGGCAGTGCCTCCGCCATCACATTCGTGACCGCCATCGCCATAAGATCGACATTTTCCACTTCGTTATAACATGGGATTAAAATGCTTATTTTTTTCATGAGCCACCTTCACCCGCTGGATTGATCCATTCCAACTAACCATCAAATAAAAATAGCGCTATAGATAATCTATATCAACAGCGCTATTATATACTATCCTTCGTTGTCCGTCAAATAAGAGCAGCATTCATCCGCCTTTTCACGCTCTCATATTCCTCCTTGGGAAGGAACGGGTACATATCGTCCGGTTCCGGCGATACCATCGTCCCATCCGGCAGCGCTTTGGACGCAAGCTTCGGTTCGAAATTCTGATTCGGATCTACGACGGCCTCCACGATCAACGGTCCCTCCTGCTTCAGAATTTCGTCCAACTTCCCAATCAGCCCGTCCGCATGATCAACCCGCCTGTAAGCGATCCCGTACGCATACGCAAGTTTTTCCATGTCTGGAAAACTGATGCCGTTATCCGCACACACTCCCACAAGCGGCGGCTCAAACAAATTGCTCTGGGTCTGTCTGATGGAATGATAGCCGTTATTATTGAGAATGACAATGATCAGGTTTAAGTGATGATGCACCACGGTCTGAAGCTCCTGCAGATTCATCTGAAAGCTTCCGTCCCCGTCAATGCAGATCACTCGTTTCCCCGCCCTGGCAAAGCACACGCCCACTGCTGCCGGAAAACCGTAACCCATGGCGGCACAGCCCGAGTTTGTGAATAATCTCTGATCATCCTTTATGACCGCCGCCTGAAAGGTCATGACGCAGGCGCTGCCATTCCCACAAATAACAGCGTCTCCCTCAGACAGCATACCCGTAAACTCTTTCAGGAACACATACGGGTTTAACAGCCTGCTCTCATAATACTGCGGCCAAACAGCAGGATACTCCCGATCGATTTCCCTGCATAGGGACAGCCATCCTGTGTGATCACCTGTGATCGGCGCCCGTGCTTCTCCAACTGCCTTTGCGAGCGCTCTCATTACCTCCTTCACATCCGCATGAATCGGCATATCTGCCTTGACGGTTGGCTTGTGCAATTCCTTTTCATCGATATCGACGATGATCTTATAAGCGTCTTTCGCAAAATTCTGATAATTATAACTGATCAGCCGGATGTTTAAGCGCGAGCCGAGCACCAGAAGCAGATCACAGTTCTGTACGACAAAGTTGCCGCCCCTTGTTCCCACGGTTCCCGGTCTTCCGCAGTAAAGCGGATGCCCGTCGCAAAGAAGATCATGCGCATTCCATGCCGTCACGACCGGTATCTGCAGCGCCTCGATACATTCTATAAATTCACGATAAGCATTTCCCAGTCTGATCCCGGTTCCCGCAAAGATCACGGGTCTTTTCGACTTTCTGATCTTTTCTATGATTTTTGCGGTCATTGCCTCGTCATAAACCGGATTTTCTTCCCGGACAACGGACGCATAACCTGAATCCCCCGCATCAAATCCAACGAGCTCGTCCGTCTCCACGACCGCTCCCTGAACGTCTACGGGAATATCGAGCCACACAGGACCTTTTCTTCCGTGATTGCACAAATACCATGCCTTTTCCAAATGATAGCGGATCTTCTCCGGCTCTGTCACCATGACGGCATACTTTGTCATCGTTTTTGCGCAATCGACGATCTGAAATTCCTGATCTCCCAACTGTCTGACCGGTGTGCCGGTATACAGGGTCGTCGTTTCTCTTTTTACCTGCCCCGACACGATAAACATGGGAATCGAGTCCTGCCATCCCCCTAAGACCCCGGTTATGGCATTTGTCCCTCCCGGACCGCTTGTGACGCAGACTCCCGCCACCCTTCCGGTATACCTTGCATACCCTTCCGCCGCGATAGCGCAGGCCTGCTCATGATGGTTATAGATGCAGGAGAGCCCATCCTGATGGCCGAACGCGTCATTTAAGTGCATCGCCCCTCCTCCGGTCACGGTAAAGATATGGGTTACTCCCTGATCTCTTAAAAACTGCGAAATGTATTTGGCTGCTTTTATTTTCATGTTTATCCCTTTATATTCCTATGTTTTGCGGCAGGCGGTAGCTGGTTGTCGTAATAAAGGAAAGCTTCGCAAGATTTCTGATCCTCATAAGACTGCTCTCCACATCCGCATTCAACTCCCGTGCCTTTTTTTCATCAAAAAAGTGATCTCTGTTCGGATTCGCGTAATCAAAGGTTTTTGAGGTGACATATCCGTCAAATCCCGCCAGTGCAATTTCTTTGATGCCAAAACTACTGAGCAGACGTATCATCATGATCATGGGATTATCCACGATCATCGCCTGCTCGTCTAACAGTCCGCTATACCCAAGGGTATAGTCAAAAGAACCGTTTGTCTTTGTCACGTTTGTCGTCGCTATGATCTTTGTCCCATCACGCATTCCGGCAATTACCGAGGACAACTGCACATATTTCTTGGCATTACTGATAAAAAGATAATCCACCGGGTAATCCTTCGGCATGAAATTGATCGCGATCGTGACAGGGCGGTTACGACCGATATATTCATAGACGTTTTCTTTTTCATCTAAGAGGTGTCCGCCGGGTCCGAGTAAAAGAATCTGCTTCCCGGTCAGCCGCCCCTTCAGCCGTTCTTCGGCATTCTCGTCAGACAGCATAAATCTCTTTTGATATGCCACATACAGTTCTTCAATATATGCTTCATCGTACAGCAGTTTCCGTTCCTCTTTGATCATGTCCAAAATCTCATGGACGGACTTCATAGAAAGCTTCTGCTTGTCCATCAGATAGTTCACATAGTTCGGATGGCAGTCATGCGATGCCGAAAGAAAAAACTTAAAATTGTATCCCCACGAAATCTGACGATAAATATCAAGAATTGCGCCATCGATCGCCTCCAGCAGCTGGCTGCTGTCATAATGTTTTTCCCCATACTCATTCATATACATGGCAAGCAGCTCCGTAGGCGCATTTCCCGCGCTTTTTCCCATACCGTACAGGCTGCCGTCCACAAGAAGCATTCTTCCCTTTGGCGGATTTTCCATAAGTTCTACACAGTTTGCATAGGCAAGCTGAAAATTATTATGCGCATGATAGCCAAGCCCGATGTCCGGACGCAGCACCTGATCCGCCACCGTATAATAATGCGTCAGTCTCTTTTTGTGTAAAAGACCATACGTGTCCACAATTGAAAAAGCATACGGATTCAGCTCATTGACCAATCCCAGTAATTCTTCAAATTCCTGATCATCATAGCTTGTTATGGATACCGACTGTACAAACACCTTATATCCCAGCTCTTTGATCTGATGGCAGAATTCGATTGCCTCATGCATCTTCTGCTTTTTGAAAATAACCCTGATCCCATCCAGACAGCAGCAGGAAGCGGGGGCAATATGATCGATCCCGCATGTGCCGTAATCAATCATCCCAACCACCATAGAAGATCCTTGGTCCAGACTGCCGTAAATTTTCTGTACGGCATCCGTATCCGGCATGATGGAGCAATCCGGATCAAATGCTCTCCGCTCATCCAAAAAGCCAACTTCGATGATATCCATCCCCGCACTGACCAAACGTTCGAATATATTCACAATATTGCTTGCCCCAAAACGCCAATCATTCACATACCCGCCATCACGCAGGGTGCAATCCAGCAGTCTGATCACGTGTTTGTCCATATCAATAACCATGCCTTTCTCGCAACCAGCAAACTTGAATGCGTATGAAATACGCTATGCCGCCGGCACAATATTTGCAAAGCGAACTTGTTCGCTTTTGAAAAATCTTTGATTTTTCAGTCTACCCTCTTCAGAATCTAAAATAAATATAATCTCCACTATACATTTTGATCTCTCGATTCGGAATGATCGTGATACACTGCGCTTCTTCGTTAAAATATTCTTTTGGAATATAGCAGCTCGCATGGTTATAATCCATCACACCTACCTCATGCCCGTTTACGATCAACTGATAATTTACAGAATTATCCATCAGAATCCCGACATCTTCAAAATATACATCCCGTTCTACCGCTGTGTCAAACTGTATTTGAAATCTCTCCGTCACAAGCGCGTTCGCCTCTACGGAAAACTCAATGCCACTCAGACAGTAATCCTCCACCAAATACATATCCTTCGGATCAATTGCCTCAATCACAGTCAATTCCGACAAAACCTCGGGTTCTCTTTTTCGTGCAAGATATTTGAAAAAGAAATTATCCGTATTTCCTGAAAAGTTAAGCCCCGACAATATTGTCTGCGTGGTGTGTGCCAGTTGTTCATCTCCCTGCAGCTCCAGTTTGATCGAATCTGCTATCCAGTGAATTCCGGTCACACTGCCTATGCACAGACAGACAACAAGCGCCACATTCAAAATCTTTCGTTTTCCCCATTCTCCCAGCTGATCAATGATCAATAATACAAGGATCAACAGAGCCGGCATGGACGCCTTCAGACAGAAATCGCAGAATACGCCGATCTCGATCCACGGGCATACTAACAAAGTACCCACAGTGATCCAAAATACTGCACTTTTTTTATACTTTTTGTACAGCAGTGCAAAGTATATCCCCACCTCAAAGAAAATAAATATCAAATACGTTCCTAATCTGTTCCAGATCACTTTATTCCAAATATCTGCCAAAGCGCCTGCTGTCTGTGACAGTAATACCGGAAAAGACTGTACGGATGCGGATAACAGCATGGGAGGAATCCATCCCGTCTGATAAGTATTCGGACCGTGATACGCGCTCGCGGCATTTGATATTACATACAAAAAACTGATGATCCCGATCAGTCCCCCTCCCGCTATGTTCTGCAGGCTGCAGGTCTCCCTGATCTTGTCCGTAAAGCTCTTCCCTTCCTCTTTTTTGAATATCACGTACAGAACATAGGGTATGATTCCCACAAAGGGAAAGGTCGCACTCAAAATCAGTGTGGACCACACCAGCACGATATTGCTTCTCCGGGGCTGATTGATCACCAGCATTGTCGTTAAAAAACAGGGAACTGTTGTATTATATGCGCCTCCTAACTGTGCGACATGGGACAGATAATTAAAATTATTAATGGCAAAGTCGAGATATTTCGTTGAGAACAATGGAGAATCAATATAGATATTCTGCCGGATAATGTCAAGTCCGCTGAAAAAGATCACAATGAACATCGGCCATATCTCTATTTTTTTCCTATACATGCACAGCAGGCTGTACATCAGCATAAGACCTGCCCATGCCCATATGATCTGAAAAATATAACCTGCCTCAAGTGACAGGAGCTTTCCCACAAGCGCGCTTGGAAACCAAAATCCGTTATAATAAACCAGCGCTCTCATGACAGAGTTTGTCCCTACAAATACGCCATGTTGCGCGGGCCATTTCAGATTTACCATAATATTAAAAATGGCATCCCTGCATTGATGATCGTTATTCTGATAAAACACGTCGCCAATACCTGACAAGATGATCCATATGAAAACTACAATACCGACCAATCCAATTTTTAATAAGTCTTTTTTATGAATGATCGGAAAATCAGATACGCTTTCTTCCCTAATTGCCTTGATCATAGAAAAACCTACAATCAGCACGACAGGTATTGCATACCCTATCTTCAGATATCCTCCAGCAAATATCAAAAAAGGGAGGATTAAATAGACATAGCTTGCCGCAATCATGAGTTTCGTTCTTAACGCCATCTTTCTTCTCCATTTCCGCGCTGCCATTTTGCTCGGTTTACCATTTATCATATCTTTTGTGCATGCATGTGAATGTTTTTTATTACAATTGTCCCGAACATGACAGCCAGTAACAGCATGATGCCCCCATAACAGACGGCTGCTCCGAAGCTCCCCCATGTTCTCACAACAACCGGAAACATGCATAATGACAAAATTGCCCCTGCACCGTAACCGATTATAATATACCGTTGGAGACGCATCACCGTCAGAATCACAACAAAGAAGCTTACACTCGCAAGTACCCCTCCGCCCCCTACCAGCAGCAATAATTCCGTCCGATATGCTGTCAGATCCGTATGATATAGTAAAGACAATACCGGAACTCCCAGCAGATAAGCCCCCATGACACACAGACATGTCAGGAGCAGGATGATGCCTGTCTGGGTTTTGATCTTCCTGACGATCTGCTCATATCTGCCTTCCCTCCATGCTGCTGCAATGGATACGATGATGGGCTGATACAGAAAGCTGCTGAGCAGTCCTACCACAAAGACCGGCATGCTCACAAAGCCCCAGCATGCCGTATCCTGTTCCGTCATATAGACATCAATCGAATATTTTGGCGCATTGCTGATATAGAAGGTCATAAACCCCATCAGACACAGCGGCAGACATTCCTTTCCCAAAGAAACGATATTCTTCGGATACACCTTTTCGGATTCCTGCCGAAAGCGGGGATATGTCCGATATTTGCAGACGAGAAACAGGGTCAGCGAAACAAGCAGCGCCGCAGCCGTAGTCCGGAACAGATTCCGTGTAAACGGCAGCAAAACCAAATATGTGAGCAGAATGCCGGACCATCTGAGTACAAACATCTTAGCCCCCGTATCCAGTCTCCCGTTTTTCTGATACAGCCCCCAGTATACATCCTCAAACGCTTCCACTGCAAAGATCATGCACATGAGCAGCACGGTCCCCATTTTATACACAGAATCGCCCCGCATGAATACCCCATACAACGCACAGACAATACTGATCAGTATCATACTCACTACCGTAACGACCCTCAGGCGGAAATATACATGAAAAGAATAGTTTCCCTGATCCGTGATCTGATAATTCCTGACCCCGTATTTCCCGATCGCCGCAAGCAGATTCGCTGTTGCAAACGCGATCGTCAGAATGCCCGCATCTTCAAGTCCTGTAACTCTTGTTACAAGCATGGACATTAATACAGCTTCAGACGCGTTTAATAAGCCCGCTGCCGTGTTCCATATATAATCCCGTTTTGAAACTGTCTCCTCACGGATTTTTTCTTTTTTCTCATTGTCTTTGTATGTCGTCTTCATCAAAATTAATCAATTCCTTTTCGATCACCGGAAGCTGCTTTGTGACTCTTTTCAGAATCGTTCCGACATACTCGCCCACCAGACCGATAAACAGAATCTGCACCGATCCTATGAAAAATATTCCGATCAGCATCGGTGCGGTTCCTGCCGAAAACCGATTCCAATAGATCAGCTTTAGTATCAGATAGACAATGCCGATGAGAAAACAGATCATCGACATCAAACAGCCCATTACCGTCACAGTCCTGAGCGGCGCAGTAGAAGTCGAGACCAGCGTGTCCAGCGCATAATCAAAATACCTGCCAATATTATAACTGGATTTCCCGCTTTTCCTCTTATTCTGTTTGTACGGAATCAGCTTGACAGGATATCCCATCTCAGCAATTAACGTTCGAAAGGAAATATCCGGATCAGATTCCAACATCTCTTTCAAAACCTTTCTGTCATGTAAGCAGATACCGGATATGTGCTTATATTGGGGAATCGGCGAAAACATATTGATGATATTGTAGTATAAATCACGCAGTTTGTATTTGACAACCCCTTCCTCACTGGCAGTCTTCTGCCCGTAGACCAACAAATATCCTTCCTCCCATGCCCTGAGGAACTCGGGAATCAGCTCCGGCGGATCCTGCAAATCCGAAGCAAGGGCGATCACAACCTCTCCTGTACAATGGCGCATCGCGTTTCTGGGCGATTTGCGCGGGCCGTAATTCCGATTATTTATGATCACTTTTATGCGTTTGTCCTCGCTCGCCAGCCGGCGCAGAACATCCTGCGTCCCATCCTCGGAAGCATTGTCCGAAAACACGATCTCATACCGGTATGACTCTTTTTCCATTACGGCTTCAATTCGTTTCACCAATTCTTCCACATTGTTTACTTCATTATAGCAGGCAATGCAGAAACTAATCTTTTTCTCCAACTCACTTACCCCGCTGTTGTGGCCATGCTGAGAAAATCAACCGTTTCTCTCTTTCCCAGTTTCGCAAGCATCTCTTTGGCACATGCCTCGCCGGACCACGTCGTAATAAAAATGTATTCTTTCGTATATTCTTTGAGTGCTTCCGGCTTTAGAATCGGTACCCCAAAAAACTCTCCGGTACAATAGCTGTCTATCACGGCTCTACATCTGCTGTCCGGATATATCTCCTGTATAACCTGATATACATTCATTCCAATCTGTCCGGCTCCCCATAAAACATAATCAAAAGAGCCTTTTCTCTCCTCCGGCAGTCTTTCAAGCACCTTTCGATAATAGTTCCCATAGGGACTCCTGTCCCTGATCTCATAAAAATAGCCCAGATCGGCTGCTTCCCCAAATCTTTGCACGGTCTCCTTGATCTTTGCGATCGCAATATCAAGCATCTGCGCTTTTCTGTCCTCATAAGAAACAGTCTGTCCTTCCCATTGTATCATAGAATATGTCTCCGGGGTAAAAATCCGTAAATAACGGTCAATCCATCCCATCCTCGGCGAAAGGTTGTCCGTCACGGGAATTACCGGAATTCCCGCAGACATACATGGCGACATACAATGCAGTCTTGAGGTAACGACCAGCTTTGCCTGCGTTTTGTACGTCTCCCAAAGCTCATTCACGATTTTCTCAACATAGTTCTTGTCCCTTACTTCCTTCTCATTACGAATATGGCTCACTCTGACGATTTCGCCGGAAAGTTCTCCTTCATGCCCGCGATAATACGCTTCAAACGATTCCGGAACATCCACGAAGAAAATCTTATTTCCCTTTCCGGCATGTTCCACGCGAGGCATTGTTGCGGTAACACATCCATATAAATAAGCCGGGATATGATTTGCTCTCATAATTTCCATCGTAAACTCGTCCCTGCATCCAATCGGCGCATAAAATCTGAAATAGTCCGCCAGCTCCTGCGGAAGCCGCTGCGCGGAAAAATAGGAAAGTCCCAAAAAGACCGGTATGATACGCGGAGGCAGCGGGATGATATCGATAATCCAGTTAAAAGACAGATTGATATTGATCGGGAGGAGCAGATATTCTCCGTCATATCGATGAATCTCTGTTAATTCAATCCTTACAACGTCCTCCCTTTTAATCCCCATACGCTCATATATATACAGAACTGCCTCTGTCTGCATCCAGTCTCCCAAATTGATATAGGACCTATCTTCTTTGGAACTGATCGGAGTGACTACCAAAACTCCATACTTCATAATCTGCCTCCCTTAGAATGATTTATTATGTTCGGAAGAAAACAGTGAGCGTATGGGTGATTAAAAACTACCATTCCCTCTTACCGTCACAGACAAACATTGGAAAAGGAATTTTGATACCCCGCCTCCTTTTCATGTTTTTTTCCATCCTCGCAGCATTGATAAAATCGGGTATGTCCGATTTTTTCAAAATAGCAATAGGACTCCAAAATAGCCGCTCCGGTACATACAAAACACCACGCGTCCTTGTGATCCTCCAAGATTTCCTTCGTATCCGTTTTTACGCCGTGAAAAATCAATCTTTTTTTCTTATCGATTACTCCTGCCAACCGTGCATTTGGATAGTGCTCTCGGATATAGGCATCCACGGATGATGCAGTTTGCGTAACTCCCCATAAAATATAAGAAAACGAATCATTTATATCGAAATTACGCTCTATATAATCCTCTGTATTCGTGTAAAATTCTACATGGCATTCCTCTGCCGCATTTGTCTCATAAAATGCACTGATCCTAAAGATACTGCTGTATTTCTCATAGGACTCTCTGATGCGCTTAGCAGCATTTTGTATCATAAGCGCTTTCAGTTCTTCGTACATAATCGGAGCCGGATTCCAGTCAATCGTGCTCCACTCCTGCCGTGTATACACATGAATCAGACTATTTATCCCCAAAAATCTGAACGACATTCTATCCTTTGCAAATATTACCGGTATCCCCATTGCAACACAGGGCAGCGCTCCATGAAGTCTTGATGTAATGATCAGTTTTGCGCTTTTGCAATAATTTCCGTATACTTCCTCCGCTTTTTTCTCGGCTCCCAAGGGGCAATCTTCCGGATAGTAGAGATGACTTACAAACACTGCCTGCTTCTTGATTTCCTCCGGGATATAGGGAAGCAGATCATCCTGAATATCAATACAATAAATGGTATCTCCCTGAATCGTTTTATCCCTTGCAGGCAAAGATGCACTCATACACCCGCCCAAGTAAGCTGTGATTCCATGGGCACGCATAATGCGCATCGTATACCCGTCCCTGCATCCGATTGGTTCAAATCGTCTCAAATACTGTACTTCTTCATCGGAAAGGTGTGTATCTAAAACAGACACTCCAAGAAACACCGGGATGATCTTCGGCGAGAACTGCGTGATCTTCATTTCCGCATGATACCCATATAGTGGAAAAGAAATCGGCAGTATCACATATTCCCCGTCCCAGTCGGCAAGCCTGTGAAAGGGAATACGCAAGATATCCTTCTCTTCTATCCCCATTGTTTTATATAAATACCGGATTGCCAAAAGCTGCACATCATCACCGATTGTCAATCTTTCGCTTCTGCTAAAGTCAAGGTTTCCAAATTTTACCCCTCCCCCGCACATAACACTGTTTTCTTTGTCTCGCATCATTTTGATCACCTTCGCTATCAGTCAGATTCACTTGAACCCCATACTGTCCATATCAAAGCTATTCTCTATTTCAGAATATACCTCTCCAACTCTTCCTTTGATAAAAAGGGACTCATATCGTGGAGCGGAGGCGTAATAAATTCACCGTTCTCATTCATTTTTGATTCGATCCTTGGTCCTCTGATCTCATCAATTCTTTCCAAAACCTCCAAGATACAGGGACCTTGTTCTTTCATAAGCCATTCTATCCCGTCTTCTAACTCTCCGACGGAATGACATCTGCGAAACGCGATTTCAAACGCGTCTGCCACCTTTGAAAAATTCGGGAAGCTTACCCCGCTCTTTTCGTCACATCCCGTATAAGTACCTCCGAAAAAATTGGAGCAGGTCTGCCTGATAGCGGCATACCCGTCATTACTGAATATGACAATCTTGATCGGAAAACGATGATAAGAGATCGTCTGCAGCTCCTGCAGATTCATCATAACAGATCCGTCTCCCGTAACACAATAAATGGGACTTTGGGTTGCTGCTGCCGCGCCGACCGCCTGCGTAATGTCGTCTCCCATGGAACCGCAGTTATAATTGACAAGCACCCTTTGATCCCTGTGACTGATCCCTTCCTGCAATATTCCAAGGACGCAATTGCTGTTTCCAAGCACGACGACCGCATCGGACTCCGCTTCTTTCATGAACTCCCGCCAAAAAAGAAGTGCCGGCACCCTTTCTTTTTCATCAAGCGCTCCGTGGCGCAAAAGCATCTCATACTTAGGAATACTGTCATACACATATCTGCAATGTTCTGTCCATGCCTCCTTTGCCGTCACCTTGATTCCCAATGCATTCCATTGACGGAAGAAGGATTTCAGATCCGTACAGATCAGCCGCTCGATTCGCAATCCCGGCTTTTTACTCTCATCTGCACACGCATCCACCATGATGATCTTTGCATTTTCAGCAAATCCCTCCTGATAAAAGCCTGTCTGCTTATAGGACAGACTGTTTCCCAACACCAGGATCAGATCCGCACTCTGCAGGATAAAATTGCCGCATCTGGGACCACTGCTTCCGGACATGCCATAGTAATTCTCTTCTCCATGATAATTGATATCCGCCTGGAGCGCACCGCCAACAATCGGTATTCTCACATTCTTCGTGAATTCCCTGTAGCCATCGATTGCATCTCCGGTCCGTATTCCTGATCCCGTAAGAATACACGGTCTCTCTGCCTCAGACAACATACGCCCTATCTCTCCAAGCTGTCCCGCATCCACCCCTTCACCGAATGTGGCAGACTCGTCCTCATACAGATCCTTTTCTTCCACCATCGCTCCCTGCACGTCCAACGGGATGTCCAGCCATACAGGACCTCTGCGTCCCTCCAATGCGATCATGATCGCTTTGTTCAACTCTCTTTTTATCGAAAGCGGATCTCTCACCAATACCGCATATTTTGTAATACTCTTTACCTGCGAAATGATATCATTTTCCTGTACACCGCGGGAGCGCAGCTTTAGTCCTGTTGCCGCTACCGTTGTTTCATATCGGGGCATCCCGGATATGACGAGCATCGGAACACTGTCAACCCATGCCCCCTGTACTCCATTGAGCGCATTGATTCCGCCCGGTCCGCTCGTAACACAGACAGCCGCAAGCTTCCCTGTCAGCCTTGCGTATCCCTCCGCCGCCATCGAACAAGCCTGCTCATGATGATTATAGATTGTTCTGATCCTGTCCTTTGCAAGTACAAAAGCATTATTCAGATGCATGGCTCCTCCTCCGACCACACTGAAACAGTCGGTGATGCCTCTTTCGATCAATTCCTCTACCAGTATATCCGCAACACGCTTTTTCATGGATACCTCCGCAATTTAATACAGCAATGACAACAGATCGATCTGCTGCTCATGCTCCGAATACCATCGGTACAACTTCCGAACGGCCTCCTCATACGAGATCAGTTCGATTTTTCCGATCTCTGCCGCCAATCTGCTGTTATCCGCCGTATATTCATTTGCCAATCCCTCTTCACAAACAATAACAGGAACATCTTTTCCGCTCACTTTTTTTACCGTTTCTGCAAGCGATATGAGATCGATCCTTCTGCCGGATACGATATTGTAGGAGTGATACTGCGGCTTTTTCAATAGAAGAAACCGCTCCACCATATGGCAGAAATCATCTATATAGAGATAGTCAAAATATACGTTTCTGCGTATCGTGATCGGCAGATTTTTTAATGCCTTGCAGCATGCTCCCGATATAAAAGTGGTCTTCCAGTTTTCATATTTCCCAAACAGACCAAAAATTCTCAGATTATAGATGTTTTCGCTCTTTTCAATCTGGCGCCCTATGATATATTTTGCCAATCCGTAACTGCTATCCGGAATGCTGTTCTCCCACCGGTCTTCCGTTACAGAGCAAATCGGGAATCGCTTATCGTATTCTGCTCCTGAACCGAAATAAACCATTTTCCCATACAGATCATGATATTTGGAAAAATTATAGAACATCCGCAGATCATATTCGAGTTCTTTTTCCGCCAGTCTCCCGTTATGGGCCCTCGGATTATATATGGAAGCATGTATGATTATATCATACTTTGTTTCTTTTAACTGCTGATATATGGCTTTTTCATCCAAAAGGTCGAGTTCACTGCTGGTTGCGGCCGTTACCTCATATTCTTTCTTGGAGGATAAATATTCATATAAATTGCGTCCTACAAATCCTCCGGCTCCCGTAATCAGTATTTTCATCTGCTTCTCCCTCTGCCCTTTAATCTAATCAGCGATACCGCTTTCTTTGCCTTGCGTTTGATCGTATAGATCCACTCGGACAAATTCACCAATACGCTCATCGGTAAAAGCTTGTACAGTCTCCGGCTTCTCTTCTGCCATTTCGTGTCCATACTCCATTCTTCCAGCGTTACGCACAAATAAGAGCGTCCCGCCCATTCCAGCATTGCCTTTTCGGGTCTCATCGTAAGAAAGGACGCCCCCGTCCGACACTGATCGATTTTCGTAACATGATACAGCTGCGGATAGTACTGCATGGTATAATTTCCGTAAGTCTCAAACTCCGAGAATCCGGCCTGCGTAATATATTTCGGATTGACGGCATATAGAATCTTTTCCCACCAGACAGTTCCCTTTACCGCGGAATTTTCCATGATCCCTATCAGTTCTTTCATCACATCGGTTTTGAAGATCATAAACTGGTTTACAAATGATTTTACCTGTCGGCATTTCTTGATTTTGCCCGGACATAACGTATCCAGCGTAGCAAAATATTCTTCATGGTCTTCATCCCGTTCGAAAAACTGCGGCTTCCCGTCTTTCTCGGAGAAAAAGGGAATGTCCCGAAGCGGTACCGTATCCATATCCCACGATACATAATATTCTTCTTCACAGTGAAACGCATAACTCATTTTGATAAACTGCTGGAAATACCATCCCGCTCTGTCAGCAAACGGAACTCCGTTCTCCCTGCAAACCTTCTCAATAATGTCTGACACCGTCTCCCTGCTCATACCCTGCAGCAAGGTATTTCCATCCAGAAACTCAACGCCTTTCATGGCCGGCAGCTTTTCCCGCATGGATGCCGGACCGATCAATACGATCTTCTTTCCGCCCAGATGCTTTTTGATATAGGGTATATGAGATTCAATCAAAGGATAGGTTCCCCAATAAACCGGAATGATCACCTGATAGGTCATACACTGGCTCCTCCTACATTTTTACTGTTTCGATAATTGCAGACACATACACTTTATTCTATCGTCCTGCGAAATATCTCATTGGCCACCGGTGTGCTTACCGGACCAACATGACTACCTGATCCGCCACCGCCTGCACCTGATACCCCTGCTCCAAAAAGTACGCCGCCGTCTTTTCTTCCTCACCGGAATATCCGCCGTTTTCACAATCGGTAATGACAATCTTTGTCGGCATCTTATCCGGGTGAGATTCATAATATTCGACCAGCTCCGCACTGTCCACCGCAAAACGGGTCACATAGGGAACTGCGATCTCTCCGTCGGAATGCACGAGCGGCAGCGCAGAAATCGGAAGAAACAATACTTTATCCTGCGATGTGATCCCACACAGATCGATAGCGGATAAGAGCTCCTGATACCCCTGCGCTGTCTCCGCAGTCGTATAGATCCCCCGGCAGGGTCCCTGTGTCATTTTGGTATCCAACTCCCTTAACGGTTCGTCAAACCAGGTAAAGAACAGTCTCAGCCAAAGAACACAGAAGGCAAATACCACGATCGGAGCATACGAGAGAATGCTTTGGATATACGGCTTCTTCTCCGCCCCGGTCAATCTCCGGTATTCACAAAGCATCAGGACCGTGATGCCGGACGGGATCACAAACATGGCGGACATGGACAGGATCTCCGTGTTGGTTCCCAGAAAATTGCACACCGCAAACAGATAGCCGAAAGCCAGCGCCCAAAAATAAGTTTTGATCCGCAGCGATGCCTCAGCAGCATCCTCCGCGCTCTCACCATCCTTTTTTCCGCATACAGTCAGCAGAAAAACCGCAACACCCAGAAAGAACGGCGGTACCATCGTCAGATTATTCGCAATACTGCCATAAATAAATGCAAATCGAAGAACGGCATATACCGTAAAGATGACTGATACGCCGAATAAATAGTTCTTCCATTTCCCATTCAGCGTCTTCCTCTTGAAGATCGTAACAGCATATACGCAGACGAGCGCCGCCGAGCATCGCCAATACACCCTGAACACCTGCCACTGGCTTTGTATCAGTTTCACAAGCGGATTTGCCTTATGCTCCGCGTCACCCAATATCATCTTCACATTATACAGATATTCGCCGAAGCTCCCTTTCCCGATCAGGGAGATCAGAAAAATCCCTCCAAGGATCAGTGCGCCGCATGTTACCCACAAGATCCCCCCACAGGAAAAAAGGCCCTCCTGCTCCTTTTTTCTGTACCGCATGATCACGCACACCGCCAGGTAGACCGGATAAACAAGAAACAGATACGGATTGCTGAACATCGATAAGCATAACAGAAATCCGCCAAGAAGGTAGTCTCTCCGTCTCCACTGCCTTCTGCTCAGGCAGAAAGCGATCAGAATGAAAAAGACGGCGATCGACATGGTATTATAGCTCAATGCCGTGATATTGTATGGCGTAAAACACAAATAAACAAATACCATCCACAGGATGCCTTTCCTGTCTTTCAGCAGCCGCCAAATGATCATTCCCGACGCAAAATGAACACAGAGATAGACAATCCGCGCCTGCAGGATATTGATCTGAAAACCCGGTATCCAGCGTACAAGCTGAAAGATCGGCCAGGTGTTTAACTGGGTCGGCGGATGCCAGTCATCCAACAGGAAACGATCCCCCTGAAGATACCGTTTTAAGGAAGCAATGTAGCATAGCTCATCATCCAGCGGCATGCTGAAAAACGCGCGCGCGATCAGTACCGCAAACAGCACCACCACAACCGCCGCAAACAATATCTGTTCTTTTTCTATTTTGGCCTTTTTCTTGCTTGTTTCCATTCCGTTTATGCCTCATTCTCTTTTGGCTTACCGTACCTGCTCTATATGCTGATTTTCCACTTTATATACATGATCGCAGTTTTCTATCGTGGACAGTCGGTGCGCGATCATGATCATGGTCTTTGTCCCATGCAGACTGTCGATGGCGCTCATGACCTCCTTCTCCGTCTCGTTATCTAACGCCGAAGTCGCTTCATCAAATACCAGTATCTCCGGATCGTTATACAGAGCCCTGGCAATGCCGATACGCTGTCTCTGTCCGCCGGATAATCTGGCGCCCCGCTCTCCGACCTCTGTGTCAAGACCGCCCGGCAGACTTTCCACAAATTCCTTCATCTGCGCCTTTGTGAGCGCATCCCACACTTTCTCGTCATCAATTTCCTTCTCCGGTACGCCGAATGCCACATTTTTGCGGATACTGTCATCATACAGGTAAATGAACTGCGGAATATAACCGAACAGCCCCAGCCATCCGAAATAATTGTCCTCGATCGTTCTGCCGTCCAGCAGAATTTCTCCCTGCTGCGGCTTTAGCAGTCCCAGCATGACATCCACGGTCGTGGTCTTGCCCCCGCCGGACTGACCGATAAACGCTGTGGACTCACCTTTCCGAATGGTCACACTGCCGTTTTGAATTACATCCGTATCCGAATTCTCATAGCGGAAGAATATCCCGCGCATTTCAATCTTATCAGCAAAATGCATGGATTCCGCATGCTGCTGCTTTACTGTCACATTCTGCAGCAGTTCCTCCGCCTCTTTCAAGTCATGATAGACTAAATCTACCGAAGCTTTATTATACATCATTGTATTGGAATATGCATAGATAGAATTGACATTCGGTAGCAGCTTAAAGAATGCCGCGGCAAATACTGCAAGCTGCGCCACCAGCTTTCCGAGATCTCCTCCGGTGAGCAGGGAAAATGCCAGTACCCCTAAAATCGCACCGACCGTCAGCGTCTCCAACAGATATTTGGGCAGTCCCGACAGCAGGTTCGCCTTTCTTGCCACGTCCACGGAATATTGATAAATATACCGGAATTCATCTAAAAAATAATCCTCTTTATGATAGATCTTGATTTCCTTGATGCCGTCAAAGGACTGCTGAAGGCTTTGAATAATCTTGGCGTCGGCCTCCTGTGTTAACTTCCCCAAAACCTTGGATTTTTTCTGAAAAGATCTTAACAGCGTCAGCGCACACAAGGCCACGACCAAGACTACCACAACAGTAATGACCAGATTGGTGACCGCAAGATAGACGATCAGACACAGTGAGATCAGTCCGCTGGAAATGATCATCATAAAATTATATACCGCCTGATAAAATCCGATCGTATCCGTTTTAACGCTCCTGATCAGCTCGGACGTATTTTTTCTTAGAAAGAACGCATAGGGCTGTACCAGATACGTATTGATCAGGCGACCTGCAATTTTATTATGCACCTGGCCCGAAAAACGGTAGATCAAATTATACATGACCGCCAAAAACGCATTTTTGCATACATATACGGCTAACATCGCACATATCAGGATTAGCAATATATCCCGATAATCCGTTACGTGAAACGTACTTGAGATGAGCCTGCAATAGAGATTGTCCATGATCCGGTCCGGTAAGACCGCCAGATCGATGATCGGCAACAATATGGAAACGCCGACCAGCTCTAACAGCGCCCCGATCACACTCATGATCATCAATCCGCACATCTGCAATTTCACATTTCTGTCAAAAATATAAGCAATTTTTTTAAGTAATGACATGTCTATACACCCCACCTAACTGTCTGCACCTTCGGGTTTGCTTTTTCCCCGGCGCAATAGCAGCCTGCTGAACCTTTTCTCCACCAACTGATACGCAAACCATGTAACAATGAGGGTAGCTGCGGTAAATATCAAGACATACAACACATCAGAATCCGGTCTATGTGTTGTCATGACTTCCACCACACACGCATGGATTAAATACGCCGAATAGGAATATGCGCTGATCACATTCGCAGTTTTTGTGATAAACGGCCATTCCATACGTACCGTAGATGAAGCGGCAATAAAAATTGCAGCTAAAAAAGCAGATAATATCCCGGAATCGGAACCTTTTACGGATAGCAGCAGAAGAATCGGGATGACCAGCGCCGTAAAATTCCATTCTTTCTTTTCTTTGACCGCAAGGTAAACCGTAATCCCGATGGCAAATAAATACAGAAACTGCAGCGGCCGCAGCCAGTCCGTGCTGCGCTCCACAAGCCTTGCCAAAATATACAGTACCGCAATGCCCGCCAACGAGCCGCGATAACTCCGGATAAACCGGTGATACACCGGCACGATCAGGTAAAAGAACACGAATACGCTGATCGTCCACACCGCTCCCAAATTCACCCAAAAATTTTCTGCGGAAGGAATCCATTGATTCAGCAGCAGCACATATCTGATCCATCCGAGCCCCGTTTCATCCACCGGCACATTGCCCATGCCGGAAAAATACACTGCATAAAAAAGAATCACAACATAATAAAGCGGCAGAATCCGCACAGCACGCTTCTTCCACCAGTTTATCGCCCCGCGCTTCCTGTCCTGTTCACAAATCCGGTCAAGAGACTGATAAGCCAGATACCCGCTCAGAATAAAAAAGAATTCCACCCCGGTAGACCCCGCTCTGCAAAATTGTTGCAAAAATCCCGGCATTGCAACATTTTGTTCCAAATGAACCGCAATGACCCAAAGACAGGCAAATGCCCGAAGCATATTCAGTGCTGCATTTTCTTTTTTTTCTGTCATTTCTGCCCCAATCTCTGTCCGTGTTTTCTCAGAATTTCCGAATTCCCATCCTGTTTAGGATGCTCTTGATCCTCCATTTCAGGCAATGCCGTCTGGATCCCGAATATGCTCTGTATATCTTTCTGTCAAGCTTCCTCCCGGGAAGCGTCTCTCCCCAGTTATAGCCTTCTCTGTTTCCCAAGTCCTTTTGTTTAGAATGGCTGCTCGTGGCACTCTTCAGATTCTCTCTCTCGTCATGGCAGTTTGTACCGCTTCCGTCCCGCCCGCAGTTTACGACCCTAGTCTCTCTCGGAAAGACCGTCAGCTTGTCGTTCATGCTCTCGGCATAGGCAAAACGGATAGCCCAGGAATGGATCTTTCCCTGCATCTGCATGTCCAGCATATCTGCCATATCCGCTCCGCCTCGGTTCATCTTCCGTCTTTTTCTTACAGAAAAACGGAACTTCGGATATTCTTTCATCGACCAGTCGATCATCTGCCATCTGTCAAGCCATGTCGCCCACCCCCAGCTGCTGCTGCGGTACCACAGAAACGTATCGGTTGAAAGCGCCCCGATCTCCGGCACATCCGGGCTCCACCCGCTGACCGCCCATGCATCCGGATGGTCCTCATAATGATCAAGTGCCGCGTTCATATAGTTCAAAAAGTCATCCGACACCACGAGATCATCCTCCACAACGATGACTCTGCCATATTTGCCTATCACGCTGCCGACTCCGTCGATCACGGATTCGGCAAGCCCCCGGTTCCTCTCACTGTAGACAGCATGCACGCCGGCAAAAAGGCTGCGTTTCTCGTATTCCCTTAAATAGTCATGGACTGCAAGAACCTGCTGCCTGTCCTTTTCTCCCTTATATCCGTCGGCAAACAGATAGAGCTCACTGATGTCCGCGCCCTCAGCATGCTCCAACGCCTCCAGCGTCTTTTTCAGATGATCCGGTCTGTTATACGTAAATACGATTACCGGTGCGTTCATATGATTTCTTTTTTCCATACTCTCATCAAATCTCTGTTTCCTTTTTACAGTTCAGCAGGAATAAATATGTAATTTTCCCCGCTATGTCGTGTCTTTTTATAATTCCATTCCTTCATCATGCTTTTAACCTTTTCTATATTAGCATCTGCAATTTCCGCCAAAATAACCGGTCTGTTCTTTACGATTGTAGCCTCTGCTCCCTGCAATACCTTTAATTCATAGCCCTCCGTATCAATTTTCATTAGAGAGACATCCGATAAATGATAACTATCGATCGTTTTTACCACAAAAGTGCCAGCACTGTCTTCCTCTATCGACGTTCCTCCCCGATTATCCTTGATCTCTTCCTTGACGGAGGCATGATATTCTTTCTCTCCGACTCCCACGTTCTCCAGAACAACCCTTTCTTCCAGACCGTTTATTTCAACATTTTTCCGAAGAATGGCAAACGTAGACGGAACCGGCTCAAACGACCAAACCTTCTTTATTCCCCACTTTTTCATAAAATACAGGGTATGAGAACCGATATTCGCGCCAATATCAAGCGCATTTACCAGATTTCCTTTTTTCTTCACATACTCTTCTGCCTTTTTCAGACCATCCGCCTCATAATAATCCGCATTGAGCACAATGTCTTTCTGTACGACATCCCTTTTATATTCCGGCAGATAGAATTTCACTCCATGTACGCCTGTAAAAACACAATCACGGTCATTCAGATGATATTTTCTTTCTTGCTCCTTTATCTTCCTGCTCTGCTCCTTCTTTCCTCTGATCGCAGTAAAGCTCCATCCCCTTTTGATCATGTACTGCGCAAGCTTATTTTTCTTTAAGCTCTCCTTCATCCTATTTCCCCCTTACGTATTTTGAAGTGTCCGATATCAGACTTGTTTCCTTGCCCGATAATCTTTGATGACTTCCTCCATCATGTCCACATAAAACACGCCCAGTTTGTCCGCATTATGCCGGTTATGCTCCCTGATCTCTTGCACAGATACCGCTCTCTGTTTTCTTTTCAGCGCATCCTTCATGCACGACGCCAAACTGTCCGGATTTTCCGCTTCAAACAGCGTGATCCCGTCTTCCCCCTCCGCTTCCCTGTTTACCCGGATATCCGACATGATCACCGGAATCAGCAGGGATGCGGCATTGTACGCCGAACAGCCTCCCGGATCCCCCTCAAACAAAGAGGGCTGCAGCAGGGCAACCGCCCGTTTCATGATCTCGATCTGATCCAATTTGGGGATATATCCCAGAAAATGAATGAATGCTTCCATTCCCATTTCCCGAATGCTTTCCCTTAATTCATCACAGTAAGAAGCATTTCTGAAATCATCGTCCATCTTTCCAGTGCAGACGATATGCACGTCCGTCAGCCCCTGTTCATGGAGCAGCTTCAGCGCACGAAACGCCGTGCCATGAGATTTATGCGTCCAAAACTGATTGGAGATCAAAAAATAGGTCTCCGGCAGTCTGTACTTTTCCAGTTCCGCGCCGGACGTATCGAGAAAGCTGTCCGCCGCCATGGGTGCAAAGGGCTGTGCAAATACCTTATATCCATCCGGATAAAATTCTTCCAGATCCTCTTTGACCGATTCCGAAGTTGCAATAAAATACTGGGTATTCCGTGCCTGCCGGATACTATTATTTTCCCGATAAGTGAGCGTCTGTTCATCAAAGAGTTCCGGAAGATACTTTTCCTGAAAATCGGCGATATATCCGATCCACGGTGTCTCAAGTTCCGGATAATAATCTCTTAGAACCGGAAAACAGATGTCCGCTCTGATCTTTTTTAATGTTTTCTGCAGGCTCCTGCCCTTATCATCATGCAGTTTCTTGATATGCTTTCTGTAATAGACAACCTGAACATCCTGGCAGGCGCTTTCAAACACTTTTATTATATAAGAAAAACGTGCAACATCATCCCGCTTCCCTTTGGACAGAAGCTTTCTTGCAAGTCGGACAGGCGGATATTCCATGGGCAGCACCAAATACAGCCTGATCGCATAATCTTTCCGGTTTCTGTCCACATACTCCAAAATCCCCGCAATATTGGAAAGATAATCCACACCGCCGTCCCAAGTGTACAAACCGTCTCCCAATAAGGCAACCGTCCTCGTTATCATCGTACTCATCCTCTCGCAGCTTTGCCTTCCCTGCCTCCCCAGATCATCCGCAGATGTAAGCCCCATACGCAGAGCAAGGGAAACCGTGTCATGTGCCGGACCTCATAAAATACTCCCGTATCGTATCGCAGATATATGACACCTGCTCATCGGTAAGTCCCGGGTAGCTCGGCAGATTGATGCCTCTCCAGCCGATAAATTCCGCTACGGGATGACGCTGAAACCGCTCGGAATACATGGGCATCGTATGGATTGGGTAAAAAGTCGGTCTTGTCTCGATTCCCTTTTCCGCCATATACGCTCTCAGAGGCTCCCGCTCCTCTATATCTTCCAGCAGGACAGAACACATCCAATAGGTGTGACGGACGTCCCCGACCGGCTCCAAGGTGGACAGCGGAAGTCCTTTTAATCCATCCCTGTACCTTTGTCCGATCTCTATTTTTCGGGCAATAAAGTTTTCCACATTTTCAAGCTGCGCATAGCCGATCGCAGCCTGTATATTCGTCATCCGAAAGTTGTATCCGATAATATCATGCCAGTATTCCCGATCTTTTGCAAGTCCCTGATCCTTAATGCGCGCCGCCCTCTCGATCAGGGTTTTGTCATCGGTCAGGATCATGCCTCCCTCTCCGGTCGTCATCGTCTTATTCCCAAAAAAACTGAAACACGCCATATCGCCGAAGGTTCCGACCTTGCGCCCCTGATATTCCGAACCGATTGCCTCCGCGCAATCCTCGATCAAAAAAAGATTATGCTCCCTGCATACCTCGCACACCGCATCCATTTCGCATGGATGGCCGTATAAGTGAACCGCAATGACCGCTTTTGTCTTATCCGTGATCTTCTTTTTCACATCCTGCGGATCCATCTGCCAGCTCTCCCGCACGGAATCCACAAAAACCGGGATAGCGCCCACAAACGTGATGACATTGACAGACGCTATATAAGTAAAGGCCGGTACGATCACTTCATCCCCCGGACCGATTCCAAGCGCCAAAAGCGCCAGATGCAGCGCGACCGTGCCGTTCGTAACGGATGTTGCATACTCCGTGCCGATATAGCTCGCAAATGCTTTCTCAAATCTGCCTACATACTCCCCTTTGGATGAAATCCATGAGGAATCCAGACACTCCATGACATATTCTTTTTCTTTTCCTATCAGACTCGGCTGATATACGGGTATCTTATTCATACGATCGCTCCTTTTCTGCCTGCCGCATCAATCCTTATTTTTGTTTAATGTCAAGCCAGTTTCCCCATTCCACATCTGTTCCATCCGGCGTCAGCTGCATATACCCTCCGGTAGGAATAAACGTAAGTTCAGAAATATAGACTCTGCCGTTTACGTCATACAGATCCACTCTGACAAACGGAAAATCTCTGCTCAAAATCTTCGCATACCTGACAAGTTCCTCCATATGCTCCGGCTTCGGATGGGGCAATGTCTTCCTGACATGGCCTGACAGACAATAGGGCAGCATCTCCCAGTCCATACTGTAATAGTTTAGATACTTATCCTTTTCTCCGTTCTCGCCGTTTTCGGAAACGTATAAAACCTTGGGTATCCCGTTAAAACAATAAAATTTATAGGTCTGAAGTTCATCGCCTAAATATTCTTCCGCTATGATCTTCTTTTTTACATATCGATATTGTACTTCTGCAAACTCCTTCCAGTAATCCTCTTTCATCCATTGTTTGAGTAAGCGCACGCTCTCCTTGATATCCAGACAGCTCTTATCCGGACACAAAATATTATATCCGCATCCGTGATTGCACTTTATAACAAAGGAATCCGGCAGTGCATCCCAGTCAATCTCCGCTGCCGAATCATATACCCCATATAGTTTGGGACACAGATGCTCTAACTTTTTTTCAGCCAGATATTCCCTGATCCGGTATTTATCGACACACATCGTCACGGTATCATTTTTATAGTAATCATTCAGCTTCAGATATTGCAGCTTTTCATTGATCGTTACCGGATGATCAAGATTGCATTCCTTCCCAAAATTGTACCGGTATATCCGCTTAGTCTCATACGCCGGAGCTATCGCAGATAATAATTTTCTTTTTTCTAAGCTCAGTCTTTCCCTGATCGTGCCCATTTTTTCATCCCTATCATTGCTTTGTTACAATCTTCAGTTCCTTGGAACCAAGCTTTGCCGCTATCATTCCAAACGTACTGCCCTTGCTGCCAAGGATCTTCCTGCATTTTGACAGTGCCCACAAATCCACGCAGGCATCCAGGATCCCGTCTGCATGATCTCTTCCCCAGCTCTTATTGCCCTTGAAAAAAACACGCTTGCCAAACCTCTGAAAGAGCTCCTGCTCCACGCCGCTGTCGTCCGTTGCCACAAAAAAGCGGCAGGTGCCATCCCGCTCCGATTCCTTCTGCATTTCCTCAATAAATGCCGCGACCGGGCTGTCAGCAATCGCTTCCACGTGGTCGGTCCGCCTGATATGGACACCCACGGTATCGACTCCGATCCTGTCAAACAAATCCTTTCCTCTTTGACGCACTTTCCCAGACGGTTTCAGAAACTCTAACGTGATTTTGCCGTCCTCATATACCGGCGTAAAGGGCTTCCATGATTTCAGATAAATGTCATCGGCATTTCGGCACCCCTCATCAACCATTTGAAAAATTTCCTTCGGAGTCATGCCCTCCCACCTATCAACCTCCGTCACAAAACTGCATGCGGAGGATAGTTTTTTCCGCAGTCGTTCGCTCTTCATCCTTAGTAACGGCTTTGTGTGGTATCCGTCCGTCGTGACAGGTATGACTTTCGCATCAGGCACTGTTTCGAAAATATCCTCGAAATCCGCCGCCAGATCGCTGTTATTATTCCAAAGAATGCACAGTCTTTTATGATATTTCTCAGCTAAAAAATGTGCAGAGGCCAGCACTTGCATCCGGTTACCAAGCCCCGCCAGCGGCTCCACCCAAAACTCATTTTTTTGCCCGTCCTTTTTTCCCATAACGATACTCCATGCACGGAAAATTCAACTGTATTCTCCGTGCTGCTTCAATGATAAGGTTTGAAACGGATTCAATCTCTTACTTCCCTAAGGACTTAAGAATCCGGCAGATTTCCATGATATTTTCCTCTTCCAGATCCGGATAAAGCGGCAGGGTCATCACCTGTATGGATCTCTCGTGCGCAATCGGGGTCTCCTGTATCGGAAATTTTCCCTGATAGCACGGAAATTCACTGGTAAGCGGGTAAAAATACTTTCTGGCAAAAAAACCATTTTCATACAGCAGCGCGCATACCTGATCCCTGTCCATACCAATTTCTTCTTTGTGGATAAAAATCGGAAAATACGCATAATTGCTGACGACATGCTTCTGATCCGGCAGGATCTCGATTCCGGGACAGTCTTTTAAGTTTTCCTGATACAACTCCACGCGTTTTTTCCGCTCCTGTATCATTTCTTTCAGATGGCGGAGGTTGCATAATCCCATTGCGGCATGAAACTCGCTCATTTTGGAGTTCATACCGATATCCCCCACTTCACCATCCGGATTCATTCCGAAATTTTTAAGAGCATATAATTTTTCTGCCGTTTTCTTATCCCTGCAGCTTACTGCGCCGCCCTCAACAGTATGAAACACCTTTGTCGCATGAAAGCTGTAAGCGGAAGCATCCCCATAAGATGCAATTCCTTTTCCCAGATACGTTTCACCCACCGCATGAGCAGCATCATAGATCACTTTCAAACCGTGTTTTTGAGCAATCTTCTCAAGTTCTTCCACTTGACAGATTCTGCCGTATACATGAACCGCCAAAATTGCCGTTGTTTCTTTCGTGATCAATGCCTCTATCTTTTGGGGATCGATCGTACAGGTTGACGGATCAATATCACAAAATACCGGAGTCAATCCGCTTCTTACAATCGCATGGGTTGTAGATGCAAAAGTGAACGGTGTCGTAATGATTTCACCGCTCAGATCCAAAGCTTTCAGTGCCAGCTCAATCGCCATATGTCCGTTTACAGCCAGCTCCAAATAAGGAGCCCCCAGTACTTCACCCAGCATGTTCCGCAGCGATTCATGTTTGGGTCCCATATTTGTCAGCCTGTGACTCTCCCATATATCGCGAATTTCTTCCACATATTCTTCAAATTCGGGTAATGTTGATTTTGTAACATAGATCATAGCTGTCTCATCCCTCAATACGTTTCTGCCGCCGCGCATCCTGACATGCGTTACTATCCTCTCGTCTCCGACTCCCTGAGTCCGGCAAAACGGTTCAGACGCATTTCTTCCTTAAATGCCCTCAGATAATCCATATAGGAATACGCGGGCCGATAGCCAAGTTCCTCTACCGCATTGCTAATATCCATCAGATACGCGGGAGCGTCCGGCATATCCGGCCGTGGTATGATAACGGACCTGTGCCCCTCGGGTGAAAAAACCTCCACAAGCCCCTTTAACTGCTCTTCCAGCGTTGTTGCAATTCCTGTTCCTACGTTGTAAATACCGCCGTCATTGCCGCTGATCACTGCCAGATACAGCATCTGACAAAAGTCCCCCACATAAACAATGTCTTTCGCCCGTTTGGGATCGCCCCACATTTCAATCGGCTCGCCGTTCATCGCCTTATTCATCAAAATCCTGTAACCAAGCATCCTTTTTTCGCCATCCACATAATAATACTCGTCCGGCGTATAGGCATATATGGTAGGCAGACGAAAAATATACGGTTTCAAACCATACTCCTCTTGATAGTGTCTGATCAGATCCACCGCAAAACATTTTGACAGGGCATATACGGTATGGTCGCCCTTCATGATGATATTTCGTTTGTCATACGGTTTGATCAACGGATTTTCCTTTACATTTCCCAGTATGTCAGAAATCGTCTGCGTATATAAGATTTTTTCCGCGCCCGTCTTTCTGCAATACTCCAGTACATGCAGCGCGCCGAGGCTGTTCGTCAAAATATACCGCTCGGGATGATATCCCTTCATATACGCAGGCAGGATTCCTGCCAAAAACGCCACGCAATAAATGTCCTCCTGCGGCAGTTTATCAAAATCTTCCGCGGCTTCAATATCAACAGCGTAATATGCGATCCCTCTATTGGCAAAGTAGTCCGTCTTTCTTCTTCCCACGGCAATCACTTCATATTCCGCGGAGTCCAAGTGCTCTGCCAAATACTCCGTAAAGTATGCGCCGGTATTTCCGGTCGCGCCAAACACAATCACCTTTTTCATATGATAACTCCTATTGCTGTATCGTTTCAAATCTGTTCAGATATGCTTTCGTATCCTCCAAAGAATTAAACATCAGCACATCTATAATAGACAGGTTCGGTATGAATTCCTCTCCGAACTGCCTGTAGGAGACCGCGCCGGTATCTATAAACTTCAGTCTGATCCCCTGCGACGAAAAACTCTCATAATCATACAGCTCCTGTCCTCCCGCCGCATTGTAGTACTCATCCGCGCCGAGCAAACGACAGATATGGATCACCTTATCTTGTCCGCGAAGCTCATTATTTTTCTCTAAATCGGAAGATACGACAAACTTTGTATTCATGCCAAGATACTCCGCCATCCGCATGATCGCATTTGCAAGAAACCCGGCAAGATTTGAATCCTTATAAAACATCATATCACAGATCAATTCATATGTCTGCTTATAATACGGAGCTTTCCCATAACAGTTCTCAATCATTCGGAGATTTTTTTTGATCACGCGCTCGTCCGTCTCAATCTCAATCTGATTGATCAGCTTATTCGGGCTTGCACCCCTCATGGTCAGATTAAAAAACTGTACCTTTCCATGGTTCAAAATCCGATTTCGGTTGATCCAACCGCCCTTGATAAAATTCACATCATCATAGATCACATATTGATCCACATAATTCATTAACTGCCAGTACCCGATATACGGAAAAAAGTACGGCTGCATGATTCCCAATTTCATGATATTCCCCATTTTTTTGAAGCAAATTCCAAGATTCTCGCTTTTTGTTTCTCATCCATCCTGCCGGAATCATCCAGTCTGATCCATTGATCCGATTCCGGGCACGTCCCCCAAAAGCTGTTCGGATAGATCCGGATACCGTCCTGAAGGAGTGCCGCATCATATGAGAAAGAACTTTTTCCCATGATCAGCAGATCGGATTTTGCCAAATTTCCGAATGTTTCCTGCTCCGACTCATCCAAACAATAGCTCACATTCTCATATTTGTCAAATTCTTTGAAATTTTCCCTTTTTCCCTGTGAAAAAATATAGATCCTCACTTTTTCTTTATCCAAAAACTCTGTCAATGTATCAAGGACCGCCAAATAGTAGTCGATACTCAGCCACCGCTGACGGTATTCCTCCATGATCTTCCCGTCAGAATCCACAATATCTCCCCGTCTCACATGGACCGCAATATGAAAAAGGTTCGGATCATAAAAAGTCACATCCTTTTTTCTGACGGAAGCACTCATAAACCGTTCCCTCAGATAATCGCCAAGCTCATGCTGCCCACAGCAGAACTGATCAAGTTCCAAAAAAAACACGACTTTCTCACCGGCATATGATTTTACGATGTTCTCAATCTCTTCTACCTCCTCCGGATTCTGTTCATCAAAATACGGCAGTTTTACTTTGCGGTATTTCTTGTCCCTCAATAGTTTCTGCGCCGTCACCTGACCTTCACCGAATCCCAGATACTCGTCCCATTTCTTGTTTGTAAAAGGTGAGTAGGCATATTTGATTCCCCACCTGCGCGCAAAAAAAATGCCCGCCATCCAACCGTCCATCTGGTGCCCGATTCCTGCACCCCTGTTGGGAACAGCCGTCACAAACAGTTCTTTCCTGCTGCCCTCTCTTCTTGCTCCGCATTTCCGATAGTGCCGATAAGAGCCATACATACAATACCGATACAGCCGCGATTCTGATCTGTGATAAAAAAACGGATGCAGCTTTCTGTATGCTTTATCTAAAATTTCCGCGCATTTTTCTTTCATAGCATTTCCCATATCACCAATAGGCTCCTCCCGGTGTCTGATCAATGACATTGACATTACCGACTTTTGTTTCCTCCGGAAGACTTACCCAGTGCTCATTGTAAATTTGCATATCATCCCAGCGTTTTCCCTTGATCCCAAAGAGCAGCTGAAGCATTCCGCCCATATGAACGGCCTGTTTTCCCGCCTGCTTTAATCTGATTGCCAGAGGCGAGCTGAATGTACTGCAGCTTAATAACGCAATATCAAAATCAACAGCCATACATTCCTCATACAGATAATCCAACACTTCAAACCAGCTCTGAAAGCGCGGGTCCCTTCCCGCAGAATACCACCACACAGATTTCACTGTGAATAACGTAAATTCCGGCAAGGTATCTTTATCCCTGTGCAGAAGCTCTCTCTTGGGATACTGGCTTAGGATCGTATCCGCAAACGGACTAACGATCAAAACCTTTTTTCCCTTTAACGCACGAATCCAACAGTTCTCATAATCATAAATATCTACTAAATGTGTTTTCGTCAACAGCGCATTTGATATATATTTGGAGATCACATATTCCTCCATTTTTACCGTGTACCATGCACAGATCACATCCGATTCCCGATACATCTCTCTCAGTATCTCACGGTATTTCATAAGTAATTCTCTGTCCTTATCAAAGCTTGCTGCCATGGCATGCTTGTAACAAGACTGACCGTTCCACAACGCATCTTTCTCCAATGACGCAAACATCGCCGTCTCTCCCATTCCGTTTCTCGTCACAGCAAACGGTTTTCCCTCCAGGATCCACGCCTTCAATTGCTCATTGACCGCCTCCGGCTCCGTAAACGTTCCGATCAGACGCTTATAATACCCGATTCTCCTGTTGCGAAACGTTTCAAATGGCAGAATCTTTCTTAGTACTTTGCACTGAAAACTTGAAATGACATAACGGTACAGCCATCTGCATTTTCCTTTCGGCATCGTTACATATCCTCCGATCTGTCTACTTCACACCGCATAAAACCCGATCATTGCAATTCGGTTTTAACGCAGCATATAAATGCTATCATTACTGTCAGGCGAGATACTTGTAATCACTTCCGGATTGTACATGATCACCACCGCATCTGGCGGATTTTCCTGTATATAACGCTCCACACTGCCGTTAAACAATCTGGGATCGATAAAATCAATTTCCCGCACTGTCAGAGAGAGGAACGGAGCCACTGTCGCGCCAAAGGAATCGGAAAGGAACAACAGCCTTATATCATTGTCCGCATACGCATTCATAATCTCCGCAAGCGGCTGTCTGCCCCCCATGTAGGCAGCATAAGAGGAATTGGCATAATAATCCGTGCTCTCCAGCCTGTCCCATTCGATCAGCGACTCTCCAAAGCTTCCGCTCCGGTTAATGCCTGCCTCTTGGGAAATATACGTAAGGCTTGTCTCAAAATCCGGCAGCAATAACGTAAAATCATCCAGTCCCGCATACGACAGTCCCGCATTTCTCCCGCTTGAACCAAGGTAACTTTTAGGGTACAGGGTACTCCGGTATCTGTCATCGGAAAGCATTTCCGTGGAAAGCGCAAGGAAAAACTCCGACCGCAGCCGTTCCGCGATCTGCCTTGACGCCCATAATCCTGTAGAAGGGAGCCAGTGCGTATCCGTCCTGAAAAACAGCGAGTAGTGATCCATGTTTTGTTCAGAAGCACTGTCCCGCAGATCCAGCACGGAAATTCCCGTTCGCCGAAGGTATTCGATCAGCTCGTCCGCGTTCCGGTTTGAATAATCATCATAAAGCAGCGGATCTTCATCCCCCGGCTCCGCCTTAAACAGAGACTCTACATACAAAAAAGGAATCCCCTCCCCTGCGAGAAACTCCGCAAATTCCGCCACATTCGCCGCATAGGGCGCCGTATCGATCCGGTCTGCCGGCGTAGTGATATATCCTCCATGCACATTGACCAGTATACTTGCGCTCTGTATGATTTTTGTCCCGAATACCTTATTCGCAAAAGCCGATAATTCTACGCACTGGGGCTGCAAATAAAATCCATCCGTACAATACCATTCTAAAGACGCTTTGATCCGTTCCACTTTCTGTTCATACCGCTCGACCAAAGAGAGCGGCTCCGTCTCTTCTTCGTTGTCAGAAACGCCCGCTGTCTGCGGCTGCTCCTCAAAGGGGTACTCCAAAGACCAGTCAATGGCATTGCCGCTTTCCGCCTCGTCCTCGTTTTTCAGCACCCCGCGCATGATCCCCCGCCAGACCACACAAAGAAATAGTGCTGTGATCACGCATAAATAAAGGATGACCACAACGCGCTGATACCGATATTCTTTTGGTTTTTCCTCATCGGAACAGACCTTTTTCATAGTATACCCCCGCATACGCGTCAAAAGTTAAAATAAATAAACGGGCTGTAACTGGCTCTGATAATATAAGCGAACGAAACAAGAAAAACTGCCGCATACACGAACTCTGCCGCAGGCATTCTGATCCGATCCGGAAGCCTTCCCGTCATCTCATGAAGCTTTTGGTGCGGGATGCAGAACCACAGCCCCAATATCAGCCAAATCAGGAAATTCATACAATAAACTGCCGCCATTTTGTCCACAAAAATTCCGCTGCCGCCAAACATTGCCGCCAAATAGGACAGGGCTCCCGATACCGTTTCCGCCCGGAATAAGCTCCAACCAATCAGGAACACCGGGATCACATACAGTCTTCCAAGACCGTTTGCTCGGCGGGCGTATCCGGTCGCCTTTTCCACAAAAAGCACAAGAAACTGTAACAGCCCCCATAACAGAAACGTCCAGTTTGCCCCATGCCATAATCCTGTCAGTCCCCAAACGATCAGCAGATTGCGAACCTGTATCCATCTTCCTCTTCGATTCCCTCCCAAAGGGATATAAACGTAATCCCGAAACCAGCTGCCGAGGGAAATATGCCATCTTCTCCAAAATTCTGTAATGGTTTTAGACACATACGGATAATCAAAGTTTTCCATGAAATGAAATCCGAAGATTTTTCCAAGCCCGATCGCCATATCCGAATAGGCGGAAAAATCAAAGAATACCTGCATGGTATACGCCCCCGCGCCAAGCCATGCCATAGCTGCGGACAGTTCCGATGCCGGCAGGGAAAAAGCTCTGTCTGCCAACACTGCCAGCCGGTCTGCTAACAGGATCTTCTTTCCTATGCCGATGATAAAACGGTGGATCCCCTCATAAGCGTCCCGATAACTTTCCTTGCGCTCATGGATCTCCTTTGCGATCGTATCATAGCGCACGATCGGTCCTGCCACAAGCTGAGGAAACAAAGCAATATAGACCCCCACATCCAGCACACTCTTTTGCGCCTCTGCTTTCCCCGTATAGATGTCCGCCAGATAGGAAATTGCCTGAAACGTGTAGAACGAAATTCCGATTGGCAGGAGAATCCCCGTTTCCGGTATCCCCACTCCAAAAATGTAATTCAAATTCCATATGGTAAAATTCAGGTATTTGAAGCAAAATAAAAATAGTAAATTGACAAAAACTCCCCAAAATAACAGAGTCTTTCTTTTTCCGTCGTTTTTTTCTCTCCTGCCGATCATGCGTCCCATAAACCAGTTATAGACGATAGAAAAAAGTAAAATGCACACATAGACCGGTTCCCCATAGGCATAAAAGCCTAAACTCGCCGCGAGCAGAAAGACATTCTTATATTTCCTGCTTCCGATAAACGGAAGATAATACCCGATCACCACGATGGGAAGAAAAAAGATCAGGAATACCGATGACGAAAAGACCATTTTTTATTTCCCCTACTTCCCCAATAATATCTTCACATACGGCGTCACCGAACGCACCATCGCCGTGCCCAAGCCGAAATTTTTACGCAGAAAATAAAACCATTCCCGAAACGGCAGTCCCTTCGGCGACTCCTTTAAGCGAAACCGCTCCCTGCGCGAGAGATCTGTGTCCGCCCATGTTTTTTTGAGCGGATTGCGCTCACAAATCCCCACATAACGCCTTGTGGATTCAATCGGATGTCCCGCGCGCTTAATACGCAGACCATAATCAAAGTCCCCCATAGCATGCGTAAAATGTTCGTCAAAATTCCCCATCTCCTCAAACACCGCCGCCGGAAGCAGCACCATATTGCAATTAAAGGAATCGCAGGTCAAATTTTCATTTGTCACATCCACCAGATCATATTTGATCCCGTGCTTGTGATAACGGATGCCGCCATAGGTCAGATTCCCGTCATGATCACAGGTCGTTCCGACTACCACGGCATCCTCATGCTTTCTGCTCTGGACGATCATTTCATACAGCGCATTGTCAAACACAACAACGTCATCATTGGCAAACACATAGTAATCCGTCTTTTTACCTCTTTCCAGAATATGTGAGATTGCCTTGCGCATCCCGCCGCACCAGTATAGCTTTCCATCCCCGTGTACGGTCGTGATGTCATAGCCGTGCTCGGCAAGCTTACTTAAATCCGCCGCCGTTCCGTCCGTGCTGCCGTCGTCCGTGACAACATAGGAAATCCGCAGTCTGTCGTCCTGTATGGATTTGACAAACGCCGCCGTCTTCTCTTTTCGATTATAACATGTAAAGATCACTGTAACCGATGTCATGGAATACCTCTCTTTATGCCTGCCGCTTATTTTGCTCCCCTGCCGAATAATACAACGCCGATCGTCTGCACAAGAATCTTAAAATCCAAACTTAATGACCAATAATCAATATAATGCAAATCATATTTTACCACATCATCAAAATTCTGTACGTCGCTCCGGCCGCTGACCTGCCACAAACCGGTCAGTCCCGGCGTCATGCACAGCCTCCTGCGGTAATAGGGCGTATACTGCTCAAATTCGTCCTCTGTCGGCGGTCTCGTCCCGACAAGACTCATATCGCCGATCAGAATATTATAAAACTGCGGCAGCTCATCAATGCTCGTCTTTCGCAGGAAATGTCCAACCTTTGTGATGCGCGGGTCGTTCTCCATCTTAAACATCGGCCCCTGCACCTCGTTTTGCGCTTCCAGCTCCTTTTTCCGCGCCTCCGCGTCCACATACATCGAACGAAATTTATATATCTTAAAACGCCTGCCGTTTTTACCGATCCTCGTCTGTGCAAAAAAAACGGGACCCCTGGAATCCAGCTTGATCGCGATCGCCACAAACGGCAGTAAAACCACCGTGATGAGCAGACCGACCAAGCTTCCCGCAATATCGATCAGCCGCTTGATCATGCGGCGTTTATAGTCGATCCGGTTCTCCGCATAGGTGATGACCGTAAAGCCGCCAAATTCCTCAACCGTACTATTTTTCGTACTTAAGCCCGCCACATCAATATTGTAATGACAGACAACACCCATGGTCTCAAAATTCATAATGAGCTGATCGACCTGCTTGCGGCTTGCCTCCGGCAGATACAAGAATACCTCGTCGATCGGCATCTGCTTTGCCACATCCAACAGATTGTTCCCGTCCGCGACAACGGGAATCTCGTTTATGGTTTCTTTCTCAAACCCATCCACCACCGCGATCGATGTAATATCCCAATAAAGCTCCGCCTTTTTTAAGAGCTTGTCCATCAGTCCGGGCGCGTTTGCCCGGTCGGTGATCACCATGATCTTTACTTTATGGCGTTCTTTCCGTAAGCGTGCGCGCAGATATCGTTTCAGAGCGACATGCGTGCCGTAGGTCAAAAGCGTATCCGCCACCATAAAGTAGCCGTACACCAGACGGGAATAATTCTCCGCCTGCTTGAGCGAAAAGAGAACTACGCCGATGCCCGCCGCCATGATGACCCCCCGCTTGATGATCGCTTTCGCCTCTACAAAGTATCCCCGCTTCGTAAAATTTCTATTATAATCCACTGCG
>CAMWSU010000003.1 GCA_947176965.1 uncultured Lachnospiraceae bacterium
AAAGTATGTTCTGGAAGGACTGTCGCGCATTCCTGTGGAAGTGGATGTGGCAAGTGAATTCCGCTACCGTGACCCTATTCTGGAGGAAGGAGCCATGGTCATTGTCGTCAGCCAGTCGGGTGAGACGGCGGATACGCTGGCTGCGCTTCGGGAGTCCAAAAAGCGCGGATTTCCCGTGCTGGGTATTGTGAATGTCGTCGGCAGCTCAATTGCACGGGAGGCGGACCGCGTCATGTATACATGGGCGGGACCTGAAATTGCCGTTGCGACGACAAAGGCATACAGCGCTCAGCTCATTGCGTTTTATCTTTTAGCGTTAAAGTTTGCAAAGGTCAGAGAGCAGATCACGGAAAAAGAATTTCAGGCCATGTTGGAAGAATTGCAGAAGCTTCCGAATCAGATTGAACTGCTCTTAAATAATAAAGGAAAAATTCAAAAATTCGCCAATCGCTATGTGGCGGCAAGAGATGTCTTTTTTATCGGGAGGGGGATTGATTATGCGATCTCGCTGGAGGGTTCCCTGAAATTAAAGGAGATTTCTTATGTACACTCCGAGGCATATGCCGCAGGAGAATTAAAGCATGGTACCATCTCGCTGATCGAGGAGGGAACGCTTGTGGCGGCTGTATCTACGCAGCCTGAGCTTTATCAAAAGACGATTTCGAATATGGTCGAAGTGAAAGCGCGCGGTGCGTTTGTGCTTGCCGTGACAAACGAGGACAATCAGGAGATTGAGCGTGCGGCGGACTATGTGGTTTATATCCCGCGTACAAATCCTTATTTCGCAAATTCGCTTGCCATCATTCCGTTACAGCTGTTTGGTTATTATGTTTCGGTCGGCAAGGGCTGTGATGTGGATAAGCCGCGGAACTTAGCAAAGTCCGTGACGGTGGAATAAAGGGAATGTGAAATAAAGAGTTTCGCTTATTGCGGAACTCTTTTGTTTCACAAAATGAATTTTTTTTTAACACATTTTGTTCACAATTTGGCGATATACTAATCTCATCGACGGGGGAAAAGAAAATGAAGAGGAGAGGTTATGATGATGTCAGAACAAAATAGTGGATTAGTAAATGAAAACGTAACAGGACAGCAGGATGGCGGCATCACTCCGACGAATGAGATGAGTGAAAGTGTGCAGCCGGCAGAGAATGTGACCGTTCAGGAAAGCGCACAGATGCAGGTGACGGAAAATATGACTGCGCAGGAAAGCGCACAGATGCAGGCTGCAGGAAGCGTAAACGGACAGGGAACGCAGGTTCAGACAGCTATGAGCACGCCGGGGCAGCAAAATATGCAGGGTGCCTATGCGCCTGACCGGATCGGCTGTGCCTATACGACCAACGGACAATATGCACATTATCAGATGCACCAGGACGGGCCACAGGCATTTGATAAAAAAGCAGAGAAAGCGCAGAAAAAGGCGCAGAAAAAGCAGTTTAGGGAGGCGAAAAAGCAGGAGCGCAGGGCGAAGGGCGGGTATCCGCTCGGCATGCGGATAGCGTCGGCGCTGTTATGCGGCGTGCTTTTTGCAGGAGCAGCGTACGGAACCTGCTACGGCATTGAGTATCTGACCGGAACAAAGCTTATCATAAACGGCAGCTCGGGCGGCACCACGCTGCAGGTCGCGCCGACGCAGAATGTGAACGGACAGTCGATTCCGACACAGGGAGAAGCGCAGACCGGGAATCTGATTGCGACGGATACGGGTGCGGGAAATGCGGCGCAGGGGATGGACATCAGATCCGTGGCAAGAAGCGTGAAGCCGGCCGTCGTGAGCGTGACGAATTACTATACGCAGACCGTTCAATATTGGATGTATCAGTACGAGCAGGAGGGCGAGGGCGGCGGATCGGGTATCATTGTCGGACAAAATGACAGCGAGCTTTTGATCTGCACGAATTATCATGTGATCGAGCATGCACATGACCTGCAGGTTACCTTTATCGACGATACGACTGTGAACGCGGTCGTGAAGGGCACGGATGAGAGAAACGATCTGGCGGTGATCGCGATTCCGATAAAGGACATCAGCGAGGAGACCTTATCGAAGATTGCCATTGCAAGACTCGGCAATTCTGATCAGTTGGAGGTGGGCGAGGAGGTCATTGCGATCGGCAATGCGCTCGGTTACGGGCAGTCTGTGACAAACGGAATCATCAGTGCACTCGACAGGAAAATAGAGGATTATGAGAGTCTGATGATCCAGACAAATGCTGCGATCAATCCGGGCAACTCGGGTGGTGCGCTCGTGAATGCGCGCGGTGAGGTCATCGGAATTCCGTCGGCAAAGATTGGAGGGTCTACCGTGGAGGGTATGGGTTACGCCATTCCGATTTCGGTTGCCGAGCCGATTTTGCGGGAACTGATGGAGCGCGAGACCAAGACGATGGTCAGCGAGCAGGATCAGGGATACCTCGGTGTACAGGTCACAGATGTGGATGAGCAGGGCGTACAGCTTTATAATATGCCGATGGGGGTCTATATCTATGAGGTATATGATGGGTATGCAGCGGATCAGGCGGGGTTACGGCGCGGCGATATCATCACCGGTTTGAATGGCACGAGGATTGAAAGCAAGGAACAGCTTATAAACGAATTGAAATATTATTCGATTGGGACAACGGTCACGCTGACGGTATGCAGGATTGTGAATAATTATGAGATAGAAGAAGTCCCGGTTGTACTTGGAAAGCCGTATGAGGAATAAAAAAGAGTGCGGAAATTCCTATAAGAGGAATGAGCAGGGCTGAAGGCTTTTTGATGAGCTTCCAGCCCTTGTTTTGTCATAGTATTGAGCGATGCGTGATTATATTTTCATGTCCACGTCTTGTTGTCTATCAGCAGAAGCGGGGATACCCGCCTGCAAAAGCATGGCCGTTAGACGGTCATTGCCCTCCCGTGCCTCTTATGGCTATGATGGAAAGTTTGCTATATCAGAACCCTGCTGCCCCAAATAACAATCTAATTTGTCCCCTGTAATTTACATATTTCTCTATGTGCCCATTCCACAGTTTCGCTATCATAGTCATTAAAATCTGACGCCAGTGTGTTTATGATGAGCTGCCATGCTTCGATTGCCTCGGTTTTTCTTCCCAACTTTGTGTAAAGAAAAGCAAGCGAAAAAACTGCATCAAGATATCTGGGCGGAGTGGCTGTCTGAAACGCATTCTGAAAGCACTTTATCGCCCGATCGTATTCATTGATCCGATTGAATCTTTCCCCTACCTCGTACTGTCCCATACTGTCATTCTCGGATACAGTATTCCATATCGCTTTTGCATGATCAATATTTCCTCTTGCCAGCTCAAGGTCACCCAAATATACCTGACGCAGATATTCTTTACCATGATCAAGCTGCATCAGGTGAATATATTCTTCTGCTCTTTCAAAATATCTCTGGCGGATCATCGCTTCAATAAGACAAAACATAAGTTTGAGATTTTGAGGGAATTTTTTTGCATAGGGTTCACATACGCGAATAAACCAATCGTCGTCACTGTGAGCCTTATAAACTCCCCCACCGCGCACCTGACGATACAAATGAAATATTTCCTCATCAAGCGGAGAATGTTCCATTGCCCTTTCCAACATTCTTCCCGCCTCCAGCAAATCGTCATTTGTTTTCGTTAAATGTAAGCGGGCATATAATTTCAAAACGCGGACATTATCCGGATCATCCTGCAAAGAAGCCGCCAGGATTCGCTTTGCGTAGAGGTAACTCTGTTCAGACAACCCATATGCTAAACTCTCCTCAATGCGCTTCAACTCATCCTCATGATCTACAGAAAACAGATCGTCGATTCGGACCCCAAAGAAATCCGCAATTTTCGGCAGTAGGGTAATATCCGGCATGGTTGTCCCTGTCTCCCATTTACTAACCGCCTGAAATGAAATGCCTAAATATTCGGCAACGTCCTCCTGCGTTATTTTACTGTCCATTCGCAGCTTTTTGATCGCACTTCCTATATCCATATTCATATTTTGATCCCTCCCATACTTAACATGTCTGTCATCGATGTCAGCTGATAAACAGATTATATGTTACATGGTATATCGTTTCAATAACTGTGCATTCTAGATGACTCAACCGATAAGCGAATTACGTTACTATGATAAAATGGATACCATTTTGCTGTTTGACAGATGGGTGATTCTTTATATCATGTGCGAAAATCAATCGTATAATGATGGTTCTATCTTGGTTCCTTTTCAAGATAATGAATGGTCCAAAAAAGCTACGGCAATTTCACGAAAGCGCCTTGCAACAAACTTTTTGTGTATGTATAATGTCGATAGATATTATACCCTCCATTTCACCGTATAAGGTTTGAAGTTCCTTGAAGATAAGGAAATTCAAGATTTTTCATCTTCAAATTCCAATATAAGGGGAAATGTTATGAATCTGTTAGAAAATATAATCCAACGCTTTGTCGAGCAGAGTCGGGCAATTCTAGGCGATCGTTTAGTGGGAATTTATCTTCATGGCTCTGCAGTAATGGGATGTTTTAATGAAAAAAAGAGCGATATCGATTTATTGATCGTCGTAAATACGGTGATTCCGAATGACATCAAGCGCAAATACATGGATATGGTTGTGGAACTAAATACATTCGCGCCGAAAAAGGGGATAGAACTCAGCATCGTCAGAAAAGATGTATGTAAACCCTTTGTTTACCCCACACCTTTTGAATTACACTTCTCTGTTGCACATTTAGACTGGTACAAAACAAATCCATCCGATTATATTGACAAGATGAACGGAACCGATAAAGATTTGGCGGTACATTTTACGATCATCTATCACCGGGGAAAATGTCTTTATGGAAAAGAGATTGAAGACGTTTTTGAAAAGGTCGGCGAAGAGTTTTATTTTGACAGTATTTGGAATGACATTCAGGATGCGAAAGAAGAAATCATGTCCAATCCCATGTATACCATTCTAAATTTGTGCCGCGTATTGGTATACAAAAGGGACGGGCTTATTTTGTCAAAAGAGGAAGGCGGGAAATGGGGAATAGACAATGTTCCTAAGAAATATCACCGCTTGATTTTGTGCGCTTTAGATGAATACCGATCCGACAAACCGGCAAGCTGGGATGAGACTTGTGCATATGATTATGCTGCATATATGCTCGATCGGATCAAGAATGAACCTTTTTTGGGAGAGAAAGCCAAAGGTCAATAGAATCTCATCACGAACAGCACGTTTGATTTTATATTTATTATTGAATGTAAAATTATAGGAAAATGGGAATTTGAAGGGGGGAGTTTGAATGAAATATCCTAAAATGATTCTATTTGACTACGGACATACTCTTTTGTATGAGCCCGGTTGGGATCCTGTCAGAGGAAATACGGAACTGCTGAAATATGCTACAAAGAATCCGAATCATTGCACCCTTGAGGATGTCAGAAAAGGTGTGGAACTCATTTTCGGAAAACATATCGAAAGCGTCAGAAAAATGGGTTATGAGATTTCCGGTCAAGTTGGCGACAAAGTATTGTATGAGTATCTTGGGATTGAGTTTTCGCTGACACCTCTTGAGATGGAAACTGTTTTTTGGAACGGTGCTTCTATGGGCGCAATGATGCCAGACGCTGATAAAGTAATTGATTATATGAATAAAAACGGCATAAGAAGCGGCGTGATCAGCAATCTTCTGTGGTCGGGAGCCGCGCTGACGGAACGTCTTAACCGATTATTACCGGACAATCGATTTGAGTTTGTTATGACTTCCAGTGATTATTTTATGAGAAAGCCCAACCGCATTCTGTTTGATATTGCCTTACAAAAAGCCGGAGTTTCGGCAGATGAAGTATGGTATTGCGGGGATAACCCGCAGGCGGATATAGAAGGAGCATCACAGGTCGGCATTTATCCCGTTTGGTATGATAATGACACGGATAAAGACGATAAAGACTGGTCAAATGAACAGCTGCCACAGTGCGAACACCTGCATATCCATGAATGGACGGAAATGATAGATTTATTAGAAAGAATCAAATCGTAATTCTCACTGATGGCAATATTGAGGCAATCCTCTTATTTCAACTCATAGGGGAAAAAAGGAGGATGGAGGATGGAAAAGAGATGGGGCAGAAATAAACAGTGCTTTTTTATGGTATTGCTTTGTTTACTTCTCGCGGGCTGCGGGCGTGCGGATGACGGAAAGGATACAGCGGACGAAACACAGTCCGCCGTATTGTCGTCCGATGAAAATGAGGAAGTGATACCGGTCTATTCCGAAGCGGACGACAGGGCGGCGGCAGAGTATTTGAAGGAACAATATGGTATTTTGCCGGACGGAAATGTGCCGAAGGTCATCTTGGACAGTGATATGGCCTATTTCGGAGATGATGCTATGTGCCTTTGTATTTTGGTGGAGGCGGATCAGTTGGGACTGATTGATTTGCTTGGTGTTACGATCACGGGAGGCAATTCCTTTGTATCGGTCGGGACAAACTCTGCGCTCAACCAGTTGGAGTACTTTGGGAGAGAGGATATTCCTGTTTATATGGGGACGGATGTTCCGCTATTCGGTTTTCGGGATTTGGAGGAACAGGAACAGATTGTCGGAAGCATTGACCGCTGGGGGGGATGTGGCATCTTGACAGCTATGTCGCGCCAGAGAACTATCATGATCTGGGATCCTATTATGAAAGAAAATGGGGGTATTCTCAGACTGAGCCGCAGGCACAGAGTGCGGTTGATTTTATGATAGAGCAGGTAAAGCGCTATCCCGGGGAGGTCACGATCTTGTCGGTCGGAGCGGCAACGAACATCGCAATGGCATGTCAGCAGGATGATTGTTTTGCGGAAAATACCGCAGGTATTCTCTATATGGGAACGATCGTGAACGGGGAGGGCAGCCATACACCTTATGCCGATTTCAATGTTTTTTATGATGCAGAAGCATTCAGCGTCTGCTTAAACAGCGGCTTTCCTGCGCAGACCATTGTTCCCCACGATGCAGCACGCTCGGTGATGCTGAACAAAGCGGTCTTTGATTTAATGTATGCTAAGGGGCGTACCTATATTTCGAAGATGTGGCTGGATGACCAATACAGCCTTTATCGGCGCTCGCCCAACCGGACAGCGGGGTGTACGGATGCGGCTGTAGCCGTCATTTTGCTGAATCAAGCCATTGCACGGACAAAAGAAGAACGATATGTTGCGATCAATACGGATGTATCATCTGCAGAATATGGCAGAACCCTGACATGGAAGGAGCAGCCTGCAGACACCGAGGTTGCCTTTGCAACATTCATAATGGAGGTGGACACGGGGGTATACTGGGATTTTGTAACAGACCTCATTTGCCATATGCAATCCCCTACTGCAGAGAACTATTCCTATTATGCGGAAAATAACGGATTGTAAGCGGTCATGATTCTTCACACGGGATGGACGTTGATTAGTGCATAGTTTTTTTGCAAGAAATACCAGTCGTTTTATAAAATCTTCACTTGTTCGGAGAGAAGATATGTTTTATACTGTATGTGGCGGTGAAGCATGCTTTGCCGCCACATAGTCGTTTTAACAACCTATATGAAGTTTCTCAATCCTAGGAGAATTGAAAAAGAATGCAAAGCATTCTTATACATTCTTATGCATTCCTTGCAATTCTTCGATAGATTGCGAAGTAATTTTTTTAACGGGGAGTGGAAGGATGTCTGATAGTAATAATCATAACAATGAGTATGAAGACGTGTGCATGATGTGCAGGAGGCCGGAGAGCAAAGCGGGACGGATGTTTCATCTGCCGAACCATATTTGCATTTGCGATGATTGCATGCACAGTACCATGGACGCGGTCTCGGAAATGGAAAAACAGGGGTTATTGAATGCGGATATGATGAATCAGTTGAATAATCCTTATTTTGCTTCTTTCATGCTGGATGCCATGAGCGCCAAAGCGATGGAAGAGGATACATCAAAAAAGAATGAAGCAAAGGAAAACATGAACGGTCAGGAGTCAGTGCGGCTCAGTGTGGGACAGGAAGGTTCGGGGAAGAGACACACGGAAGATGACGGTACCGGCAGGGATGCCGTGGCTGCGGACCGCGAGACGGAAAGCGCTGTGTCAGAAGATACCGCTGCGGCAGAACAGAAGGGATCTCCGGAAAAGAATACCGGAACAGAAAATACGCACAAATCAAATAAGAATATAAGTTCTGATAATATTGATTTCGGAAAAAACATGAATGGACGTGGTTTTTTCCCGAATATTCAGTTTGTGAATCTTTCCGATCTGCAGGGGGAAGGCATACCGTTCCGCCAAAAGGTCAAAAAAAGAAAGAAGTCGGAGAAGGCGGAACCGGTCTTAAACTTAAAAGATATTCCGGCACCGCATAAGATCCGTGAGAAGCTGGATGAATATGTTGTCGGTCAGGATCAGGCAAAGAAGATCATTTCCGTAGCGGTATATAATCATTACAAGCGGGTTGCGACAAATACCATGGACGACATTGAGATTGAGAAGTCGAACATATTAATGATCGGGCCGACCGGCTGCGGAAAGACATATTTGGTAAAGACGCTCGCGCGGCTCTTGGATGTACCGCTTGCCATTGCCGATGCGACCTCGCTGACGGAGGCGGGGTATATCGGGGACGATATTGAGAGCGTGATCTCCAAGCTTTTAGCGGCTGCCGATAATGACGTGGACAGGGCGGAGCGGGGTATCGTATTTATTGACGAGATCGATAAGATCGCAAAGAAAAAAGAAACGACCTCGCGTGATGTCAGCGGCGAGTCGGTACAGCAGGGAATGTTAAAGCTCTTAGAGGGCGCGGAGGTTGAAGTGCCTGTCGGCGCGAACAGCAAAAATGCGATGGTGCCGCTTGCGACGGTGAACACCCGCAATATCCTGTTTATTTGCGGCGGAGCATTCCCGGACTTAGAGGAGATCATTAAACAGCGCCTAAGGAAACAGACTTCCATTGGCTTTGCGGCGGAGTTAAAGGATAAGTATGATAAGGAACGGGAGCTTTTGGAAAAGGTGACCGTGGAGGATTTAAGGCAGTTTGGTCTGATTCCGGAATTTATCGGACGTATGCCCATCTTGTGTACACTCAAAGGACTGAATAAGGAAGATATGATCCAGATCTTAAGCGAGCCGAAGAATGCGGTTTTGAAGCAGTACCAACGGCTTTTGGAACTGGATGAGGTAAAACTGGAGTTTGACCAAAGCGCGTTAGAGGCGATCGCAGATAAGGCGATGGAGCGGGATACCGGCGCGCGTGCGCTTCGTGCGATCATTGAGGAGTTTATGCTCGATATTATGTACGAGGTTCCCAAGGACGATAATATCGGCCGTGTGGTCATTACCCGTGATTATATTGAGGGGAAAGCAAGCCCGATTGTGGAGATTAGAAGCAGCATGCCGACAGCGTTGCTGCCACCGCCCAGACAGGCCGCGGAAATTCCAAGCGCCGCAGGGCAATAAAATATGAGCGGAGCTCATTTTTCAGAATTGCTTGCGCAATTCTTCCGGATTGAGTAAGTCTTTAGTTTATTTTATATAAGAGGATAAGATTATGAAAAACAAATGGATAACGGGTGTTTTTTGCACGGCGCTGCTGCTATCTGCCTGTGGCGCGGCGGGAGATGAAGAAACGCAGGTTCCCAAGACAATCGTAGTGAATGATGCAGGGATGGAAGATGTGACGGTAACAGATGGAGGAACGGAAGCACCTGTGCAGCCTGACGGCGGAGCGGAAGAACCGCCTGTCGCGAATGAACAGGCGCAGTCTGACGTTGGAGCAGAAGCGCCGTCAGCCTCGAATGAACAGGCGCAGCCTGATGTCGGAGCGGAAGAGCCGCCTGTCGCGAATGAATCGGTACAGACATACAGAGATATTTATCAGCAGGCAGTTGGGGACAGTGTGGGTGAAGCGAAAGTGTTCTCGCTGATTTATCTGGATAACGACGACATTCCGGAGCTGGTCGTTTTGGACCGGGAATTCGACAGCTATTCTATTTATACGGTCAAGGATGGCACTCTATTTTGCATGCTGGATCGGATGACGACGGTGGAAATGAATTATTTTGAGCGCAGCGGCACGTTTTATTCGTTTGCAAGATGGAATGGCGGCGGCGATGAAGGCGGCTACGGGCGGTCTTATTTTCAGGTATCCGCTGAGAAAACGATTACCGAAGAAACAGGGGCGGTCCTGAATGATGCCTACAATGCGCTTTATGATGAGGACGGCAGCTTTACCGGACAGGGAGTTACCGACTATTACTATATGGGCGAGCTGACGGATGAGACAACGTATCGGGAGCTGCTCGGCAGTCTGGGTGTGACAGAGGACGGCGGAAGGCCCTGTGCCGAGAATGCGGTCGGAAAAGAAGAAATGCTTGCGCAGTTAAGTCAGTGAGAAACGGGCAAAAAGCAAAGAATACCTGCATATGCTTACATAAAGGCATAGGCAGGTATCTTTTTTTATGGCATACGGAGATATTCCATTTGTATACGGACTGATGCAGAATCCGCCCGTCGCCGGATTGACCGGCGGAGTGGGAGGGTCATTTGATCCGAATGCGCTGATAGAGAGCGGTATTCTGGAAGTACAGGGAGAGCCGCTTGCGTTAACGGGGCGCGGCGTGCTGGTCGGATTCGTGGATACGGGAATCCGATATGAACTGGATGTGTTCAGACAAAGTGACGGGTCAACGCGCATTGCGGCAATCTGGGATCAGGAAGCGGATCGCATTTATATGGAGGAGGAGATCAACAACGCTCTGCAAAGTGAGAGTCCGCGCAGTATCGTGCCGGTAACGGACGAGTTGGGACACGGAACGGCGATGGCAAGCGTGGCGGCGGGCAGCAGAGTGGAAGGAGGCAGAAGCTATATCGGCGCTGCTCCGGACAGCAGGCTTTTGGTCGTAAAGCTTCGGCAGGCACCCCAGAACGTCAGGGAATATTATCTGGTGGCGGATAATGCGGTCTGTTATAGTGAAACGGATATTGAACAGGGGCTGCAGTTTTTGGATGAGCAGGCGGAACGACTTGGACTTCCGCTCGTCATCTGTATTGGTCTGGGAACGAATCTTGCGTCCCATACCGGTACGTCCACTTTGGAGCGTGCAATCAACAGTATTGCGGTGAAAATTGGGCGTGCTGTCGTTATATGCAGCGGAAACGAGGGAAATAAGCAGCATCATTTTTCCGGCTGCTTTAATCGGAATGTGTTTCAGAATGAGATCGGTCAGCTGCGCAGGGATGTGGAAATACGCGTTTCCGAGGGCGTGCAGGGATTCACGCTCAACGTATGGGGAACGCAGCCCTATCAGTTCCAATTTTCCTTGAGAAGCCCCGGCGGAGAGACCGTGCGCGATATTCGCCTGAATATGGAAGGAACAACAACGTATCGCTTTATCTATGAAAAAACAATACTCTATCTGGAGGCGGAACGCGTAGAGACCGGAAGCGGAGCGCAGCTGCTTTTCCTGCGTTTTGTCTCACCGTCGCCGGGAATCTGGACGTTGACCGTGACAGAGGAGGAGCAGGCTAATTATGCCCTGTTTCATGCGTGGCTTCCGATCGCTGAGTTTGTGACCGCGCCCGTTACCTTTTTAGAACCGAGTCCCTATGTTACGCTGACGGATCCCTCCGCGGCATGGGAGGCGCTCGGGGTGTCCACCTATGATGACTTAAATAACAGTTTTTATCCGGAATCGGGAAGGGGCTACACGCGGGATAGCAGAGTGAAACCCGATCTTGCCGCGCCGGGCGTCAATGTCTCTACCGTGATCGGAAAACGGAGCGGTTCAAGCATTTCGGCGGCAATTACGGCCGGCGGTGTAGCACAGTTTTTACAGTGGGCGGTCACGGAGCGCAATCTTCCGTGGATCAACTCGATCAATGTCAAAAATTATTTTGTCCGCGGCGCGGTACGTGATCTGGATATTGTCTATCCGAGCAGGGAGTGGGGGTACGGAAGGCTTTCCGTCTCAGGGGTATTTGAGCGTATGGCGGAACTCTAAAAATAACAATTGATACTTAACGAGCGGAGGAAGCGGAAAGAGAAATCGTTCAGGCTGTTATTGGTGAATGGCAGAGAGGAGACCTATCTGACGTAAATGTCATAATGGGGCGGGAAATGCAGAAATATGATGTCATTGTCGATGTTAGAATGGCATAAATACAGGGATTCCAGTAAAAAGAAAAACTGACAGAGGATTATGACATGTAGGTTTCACTCACTGTCATAGAATAGAAAACCCATCCGTTTCATGTTTTCAGGTGGAGCATCCTGAACACAAAAAAAGAATCCGCCAAAAGCGGATTCCTCGAAAGATTGGCGCATTCGCGCCAATCTTTTTTATGCGGTAATCAATGTTCCTGCTTTTCCTTTGATGGCATCTGCGACCTTGCCGAGAGAAGTGATCAGCACACTGCCGTTCGGCACCTGATCGAGATAGGTGATCGCTGCTTCGATCTTAGGAAGCATGTCGCCTTTGCCGAACTGATTCTCGGCAAGCAGTTTTTTTGCCTCGTTGATCGTCATGGAGGGGATGGCAGACTGATCTTCTTTTTTATAATTGCGGTAGACCTCGTCCACGCTTGTGAGTATGATGAGCATTTCCGCTTTCAGCTTCGCGGCGAGAAGACCGGCAATACTGTCCTTTTCGATGACAGCGGAAGCGCCCTTTAAGGCGTGCTGCTGCTCAATGACCGGAATGCCGCCGCCACCACAGGCGATAACCGCCTGCCCCGCGTCCGCGAGCGTGCGGATGGCGTCAATCTCTACAATGTCGATCGGCTTCGGCGCTGCGACGACTCTCCGAAAGCCGCTGCCGGGCTGACCGATAACATAATTACCTTTCTTCGTCTCGGCTTCTGCCTCCTCTGCGGACATGACGCGTCCGATGACCTTATCCGGCTCATAAAAAGCCTCATCGTAAGGATCGACCGTGACCTGCGTGAGGATTGTGCTGACCGGAGTGGAGAGCCCGCGCTCCAAAAGCTGCGCGCGGAGCGCATTCTGAATATCGTAGCCGACATAGCCCTGACTCATGGCGGAGCAGACACACATCGGCGCAGGAGTGTAATCCGTATAGATGCGGTGCAGCTCGCTCATCGCTTTGTGGATCATGCTGACCTGCGACCCGTTGCTGTGCGTGATCGTCAACTGACAGTCTGCCTCGATGAGGTCGGCAAGCGCTGCCGCCGTAACTTTGACAGCGGACTGCTGCATCGTCGTATTATGGCCGAGCGCCTCATGTCCAAGAGAAACCACTACTCTTTTTTTACTCATAAAATCCGTTCCTTTCCCGTCGTACGTCAGGGAAACGCTGATGGAAGCGTTTCCTTAGAAAAAACTTATGTTCAGTATAACAAATTCCGTGCGGATTGTATAGTGAAATGCGCTTTTTGCCTGCAATTTTCAGAATTATTCATAGCAGCCGTCAAATGATCGTGCAGGTGTGCCTGTCGGGTGTATTGCCTGTTTGAATAAATAACACGAGATATAAATATAATGTCAGGACTGGGAAAACAGCCGCTGCGTACGGCGATAGACGTGGAAAAACGCCGGAATGAGGAAAGCATCTGCAAAAATCCATGCGGTTGGGCTTGCAAAGCCGATCGCATAAAAGCCGAAAGCGGGTACGATGCAGAAGCCCACAAGCGCGCGGGCAGCCATCTCGCAGACACCGGCAAGCATTGCAAAGCGTGAAAAGCCCATCCCCTGAATTAAAAAGCGGATGATATTGACAAGCGCGAGAGGAAAATAAAACAGGCTGTTCGTGCACAGGAAGCGATATGCCATCGTTATGATCTCGGCATCTTCGGCGTGTAAGAACAGCAGGAGCAGAGTCCTTCCGCATAAAAAGACAAGGAGCAGGGCGATGGCGGAATAGGCAGCGCCAAGCAGCGTGCATGCTTTTAAGCCCTCTTTGATGCGGTCCGTCTTTTTTGCACCAATATTCTGACCGCCGTACGTTGCCATGGTCGAACCCATGGCATCGAACGGGCAGACTAAAAAATTACCGAGGCGGCTGCCGGCGGTGACGGCGGAGACCGCCGTTGTGCCGAGATTGTTGACCGATGTCTGAAGAATGACGGACCCGATCGCCGTGATGGAATATTGCAGACCCATCGGGATTCCCATACTGCAAAGAATCCTGCCGCAGTGTGCATCATAGAATAACTCATGTTTGCTTTCGGGACGCAGAATCGGAAATCTACGGATCATAAAGATCAGACAGGCGACACCGGAAACAAGCTGCGAGATGACGGTTGCGTAGGCCGCGCCCGCCACATTGAAGTCAAATACCAGAATAAACAGCAGGTCGAGACCGATATTGAGCACGGATGACAAAACAAGAAAAATAACAGGTGTTTTGCTATCGCCCAGCGAACGGATGATGCCGGAGAGCATGTTATACAGATAAATGACAGGTATCCCGAGAAAGATCACAAAAATATAGGAATAGGCCTGTTCGTAGATATCGTCCGGGGTGTGCATTGCCCGAAGGATCTGCCCGCAGAACAGGGATACGACCACGGTCATGACGGCGGCGAAGGCAAGAGAAAGCCATGCGCCGTTCCATACCATTTTACGCATGCCGGCATAATCGCCTGCGCCGAAGCGCTGCGCGACGGGAATGGAAAAGCCGCTGCAGATACCGATGCAGAAGCCGATGATCAGGAAATTGATGGAGCCGGTGGAGCCGACTGCGGCAAGCGCGTTCGCGTCAATACATTTGCCGACAATGATCGTATCCACCAGACTGTAAAACTGCTGAAATAACATACCGAACAGGAGTGGAATGGAAAAGCCGAGAATGAGCGACATCGGATTTCCGTTCGTCAGATCTTTGGTCAATGCCTTGTGCTTTTTTGGTGTACCTGGAGTAAGAGCCGGATTTTGAGCAGCCATGATGTTCCCTCTTCGTTTTATAAAATTCCCTTATCTCGCGTTGCATTAAGGTTTCGATCTATTTTGGCAGATAAGCGGTATTTGCATTAAGAAGCATCCCAATGGCATTATAGTCAAAATAGATAAAAGGTCAAGGGGGAAAATGTATATTTTTATTTCATTATATTTGTGATACAGTAACGATTGAAATGAAGCGGTATATGTGATGTAATAATATGCAAAGGAAAGTAATAACACGATAAGAACTTACCCGGAATACTGCGCTTGCGGTGATTTTTAACGGACTCTCGAAAATTTTCGGATAAAAAGGAAAGAAAATTATGAAAAAGTCGATTTTGTTATTATGTACTGTTTCTGCTCTGGGAGTGGTATTTACGGGCTGCGGCGGGGGTGATATTATGGTTGACGATGTGGATGAAAACGTGACGGAGGATGTGTCAGCGCAAGTTATGGAGACAGTTACTGCTGATCAAGAGCGCAAATATCCTCTTTCAAATCCCGACGCGGATGAAAATGCCCAAAAGCTTTACGACTATCTATTCGAGGTTTACGGCAGTTACATAATTACCTGCCAGCAGGAATCGACATGGATGGGTTCGCCTGATTATGAAATGGACTATATTTTTGATGTCACAGGTAAATATCCTGCAATGCGCGGCTTGGATTTTATGAGCGGCGATTTTGACGGTGTGGTTGAGCGCGCAAGGGAATGGCACGAAAAGGGCGGTATTGTTACCATATGCTGGCATACGGGTGTAAATGGGTTGGGATATCAGGAGGCACTTGATGATACTCCCGATTTTGAAAAAATACTCACAGAAGGTACGGACGAGTACAACGCCATGATAGCAAACTGGGACAAAGCTGCAGAGGCTCTTGCGGAGCTGCGCGATGCGGGCATTCCCGTTTTGTGGAGACCCTTTCACGAATTTGACGGTCAGTGGTTTTGGTGGGGCAAAGGCGGTTCGGAAAATTTTATTAAATTGTGGCAATTGATGTATGATCGTTACACCAATCAATTCGGGCTGACAAACTTAATTTGGGTGTTGGGTTATTCGGGCGAAGTAAAGGACGGCTGGTATCCGGGAAACGATTACTGTGACATTATCGGTTCGGACACCTATGATAATTCCACCAACGTAAGAGCATGGAAAAAGCTTGAAGCTCTTAATACAGGAAAGCTAATGGCGTTCCATGAGTGCGGAAACGTTCCTGCCATTGAGGGGTTCGAAGCAGACGGGGCTATGTGGTCTTGGTTTATGATATGGCATACATTTTATATCACGGGCAATAGCAAGGAGAAGTTAAGCAGCGTATACAACCATGAAAAGGCGATAACGCTGGACGAGCTGCCGGATATTTATCCGTGATAAAAATTGAATGTGCAGAGAATCTAGTTAAAAAGTAAAAGGGGCTGTCGCATCAGGTAATCAGTGCGACAGCCCCTTTTTGCTGTGCTTCATGGGCGTTTTTATTGTTTTTGTCTAATGGTATTGCGGTATATGCTGTCCGACGTTTTTCAGTTGTCTGCAGATTAATCCGCAATCTGCCGTCCTTCCGTATTCATATGATAATTTTCACGTATGATCAGCTCAGAGAGCGGTACGAATTCATAACCCGCATCAAGAAGGTTTGTGATTAGGGTGTCGAGCGCTTCCGCCGTGTACTTTGCGCCGTTGTGACAAAGAATGATGGAACCGTTTCCGAGATGTTTGTGATTGCAGACCGTCTGAATGATGGAGTCCACACCGTAATTTTTCCAATCGAGACTATCCACGTCCGTAACAGAAGTAAAAAATAGAAGAAATTAGATATGAGAAGGGCATTTCTTAGATTAAGAAATGTCCTTTTTATATAGTAACTATCAACCATCATACAATTTTTTTGGAGGAAAAATTTATGAGTAAGATTATTGCAATCTGTAACCAAAAGGGTGGCGTCGGAAAGACGACCACAAGCATCAACCTGGGTATCGGTTTAGCCAGGAAGAACAAGAAAGTACTCCTTGTGGATTTTGATCCGCAGGGAAACGCAACGCAGGGTCTCGGATATGATGCGGATGCGCTGGAAAAAACGGTGACAACGATCATCAGGAAGATGATCAACAAGGATTATACCTTTGAAAAGGACTTCGGCATCCTGCATCATGAGGAGGGAATAGATCTATTGCCAGCCAATATAGATCTTGCCGTGATCGAGACGGAGCTGATCTCTTTGTTCTTTGGAAGAGAAACAATTCTGAAGAACTATTTTGACAGGATCAGAGAGGAATATGACTACATCATCATTGATTGTATGCCATCTCTGAATCTGATCACGATCAATGCTCTTGTGGCAGCGGATCAAGTCATTATCCCGCTGCACGCTCAATACTATTCTGTCCGGGGGCTGGAGCAATTGTTTCAGACGATCGGTTCCATCATCTCAAACGGGTTGAATCCGTCCCTAAAGATAGCGGGTATCTTATATACCTGCGTGAACGATCGAACAAATTCTTTTCGAGGCATCCATAACATTCTTGAGAATGCGTACGGGCAGGACATTCATATTTTCAAGAATTATATTCCCCGGAGTGTGAAGGCGGAGGAAGCCCCCTCTTACGGTCAGAGCATCTATACCTATGATCAGAGTGGGAAAGTATCAATGGCATATCGCGGTTTTACGGATGAGCTGATTCTTTTAGACGAGGAAAGGGGCTGAGAACAATGGGAGTAAGGGAGTTTAATGTGACTTCTTTGTCTAAAGTGCGTTTACTGGATCCTCATGATGTTGGATACGAGGATTCTATTGATATAATCCGGGACGAGCTGCACCGGACAAGAAGATCTTTTGTTAAGATCGGCTGGTATCTGAAGCATATTAAGGATCAGGAAATGTTCAAAACCGACGGATATGCGGATATTTTTGAGCTGGCTTTAGATAAATTTAACATTTCACAGCCGACAGCAACTCGATTTATGAATATCTGCAAGGAGTTTTCGGTGAATCATGATTCGCCGGAGCTGGATGAAAAGTTTGTTGATTTCAGCGTGTCGCAGCTCTTTGAGATGCTGCCGATGGAGGAGGAGAAAAGAGAGCAGATCACTTCGGATATGACGGTCAAGCAGATCAGAGAGGTAAAGGAAGATACGCGAAAGAAGAACGAGCCGGATGACGGGGAAATTCGTGCTGTCTGTCATGATTGCCTGCGGAAGATTAGTGATAATGATTTTGAGCATCTGAAGGAGTACATGTGTGAACGCTATGGAAAGAGTTATCACTTTACAAGTTCACCTGATCTGTCTTATAGATGTACTCCTAAGGGAATCAGTATCAATAATTCTGATGAGATTACATGGACAAGCTTTGCGAAGAGGGCACATTATCTGAATGATTTAATACCGTTTAGAGTACATAGAGATGATGATAGCGAGATTCCGGGGCAAACAAGTATTGAGAAAGACTTTCCGGAGTATCTGCCAGCGAAGCAGAAAGCGACAGAGCTGCAGGCGGAACAGGAAGAAATATCGACTGCTCCGAAAGAGGTCATGACCGGGGCAGAGATGACCGAATCGGAGAACATCGAGCCTGAGATTCTTGAGGGGGATTATCGAGAGTTGCCGGAGGCATCAGCCGATATTGAGAAAACAGCAAAGTTCGTCTCCGGACAAATATTGGAGGTTGCACGGAATCTATATGGTGAAATCTGCATTACTGGTAAAAGTGAAAACGGTCGATGCAATTTAGCAACATATTGTGATAAAGGTCTAAAATGCTGTGCAGAATGCCAAGAGTATTGCATTGCTCGTTGTGGATGGTTGCAAATGTCGCAAAATAATGAAGAGGCGGAGCAGATCCAACCGGAACTGCCGGATCTGAAGAATGCGGATCAGCGTAAAGCGTGGCTTGCAGATTATAAGTCATGGGGTTTATGGTATTACGACGAGCATATCGATGTGAATTATTATAAATATGATTTTTCGGACGGAAGTCGTCTGATCGTGGCTGAATATCCGCAAAGACAGGAATACTGGTCGTCAAAAATAGCGGATGAATACCATTATCATTTATTAGAGAAGGGCAAGAAGAGGAAATATGACAACAAGCCCTACGATGAGAAGTTTAGAGCGCATTATGATAATGAGACTCATCTGATTGAGTTTCTGAAAGACTTGAAAATGGGAAAGAGAGGGATAAGTGAATGATTATTGTTATAAAAGTTCTTTTTAGGATTATTATCATAGAAGTCACCTTTTTATTTTATATTATTTAGTTTAAGTGGAGTCGGGGCATAAAGTAAGGGGGAAGGAAAAAAATGAAAAAGCAATGCAAAGGTTGTTACGCAGCAATTACGGATACGCATCCGTTGTGCGGTAAAGCGCACGGATGTGAATTGAACTACGAAACGGATGGAAACGGGCATCCACAAGAAGAATGCCCTAAGCCCACATCTTGGGCAAAACTGAAAAAGTTGCAACAGGCATGATGAAGAGGGGATAAGTGATGAAACATGAATGCAAAGCATGTAGATTGCATCTTTTGGAGCTACAGCAACAACAAAAGGAGGCACAGGATGCTTCCGAGTTCAACGAGTATCCGGGAATGCCAAAATCAAGATGGGTAAAACTGAAAAGGTCAATTAAGAAGGTACTCAAAAGACTGTACACCGGTTTTACAATAGACGATTTTATCTGCCGCTTATAGATAGGGCAGGAATGATGACGGGAGGGTCAGCTTGATTTATATTACATATGCTATATTGCTGATTGCACAATATAGATTCCGGGCAACCTCCAATATTTGCCCGGAGACGAAAAAGGCAGCTTAAAACGCTGCCTTTTTCAATAGCTTTCAACGACTTCGCGAGAGGGGGAAAGTAATGTTTGATTACTTTTATGGGACAGAGGGAAACCAATATTCTTTTTTGGTGCTGCCGAAGACATTGATCAAGGATGAACGCTTTAAGAAGTTGTCAGCAAGCGCGATCATCCTGTACTGTCTTTTTCTTGAGAGAAACACGCTGTCTCAAAAAAATGGTTGGTTTGATGAGGAAGACAGGGCGTATATCATTTATACGCGCGATCAGATCATGGAAGATATGAACTGCTCTGTGCCGACGGCGGCCAAGCTTGTGGATGAGCTGGCCAGGTTCGGTCTGATCACAAAGGTACGTCGTGGACTTGGAAAACCGGACATTATTTATGTGAAGAACTTCAACAGGGAGATTGAGGAGGAAAGTGCCGATTTTCAAGAGGTTAAAGAAATTAACTTCCAGAAGATAAAAAATTTAACTTTTGGAAGTCAAGAACTTTTACCTCAAGAAGTTAGAGAATTTGACCCAAATAATACTAAAAATAACAAACTTAATAGGAATTATCCTGATTTAGAATCATCATCTTCTTCTCCGCCAGCAGATCAGAGCCGGAGAAGAGCGCTGGAAGAAGATGAAGAGGAAACGCATAAAAGACGGATCGGGTATTATGAAGCGATCAAATTATATCCACCGGCTATCGTGAATGGGGTCCTTTTTGCTCTTATGAACCGTGATCGCAGCAGCATTAGCAGCATCAGCCGGGATGTGTTTCTTGCAATCTGCAGAAACATCGTTGATTATAGCGGCGGATCCATCAATAATCTGCCGTCTTACATAGAAAAGTGCGTCAACAATATGTTTTTGGCGATGTCAGCCGCAGTTGATCAGCCGAAAACTGGCAAAGCCAGGAGTCAATGGAGCGGCGGGGGAATGTCAAGGAGCTATAGTGCAGAGGAGTTTGCTGATATAGAAAGAGACATATTGAGCAATCAGGATAGGAGCGGATGAGACAGCAGGAGATGGTAACTGTTAACCACGTTCATGCGGGTTAGTTACAATAAATCTATTATATCACGGAAAACAATACGGGACTGCCTAACCTTTGCAGGGCAGTCCCCGAAAGGAGGTGAACGATAATGCCGAGCTTAACAGATGATTTCATGGGAAATATGCCGGAAAATGTGAAGAAAGGAGCGAATGCTGCATTAAAAGCAGGCCGGGAAGTTGTGAAGGGAGCCGGAAATATTTCAAATGAGATAAAAGGGCTGTGTGTGATTCTTTTGAAAGGATTGGATTTTACGACGGAAAACGTTGTGAATGCGGTAAAGGATGTCGCTTTTAAGGCGTCTAAAGACGTGAAGTACTCCTCCCGCAATATCAGCGTAGATCAACTGAAAAAATCAGGAAAAGTATTCAAGGTTGACGATATGGTATCCGGCGATGTTATGAAGCATTTTGATGCGCATTGCCGGAAGATGGGAATCAAATATTCAGCCATGAAAGACTGCCGGGGTGATCAACCGGCTTATATCCTATTTTTTCAAGGAAATGACTCTGATCTGATCCTGCAGGCGATGCAAAGCGGCTGTCGGGATTTTGACAGAGAAAAGGCAGGTGCTTTGGATAAGGGCAAGCAGGAGCAGCGGGAGAGTGTAAAAGCAAAACTGGCCTTTTTTCGTGATAGGGTTGCGGCAAGGGACAAGAGCAGAGAAGCTGTAGAAAAGCAGAAGAATCTTGCAGAAATGTCCCGTTAGTAAATGTTGTTGTAACCCGACAAAAGAATGAGGGAGGAGCACATGCGCATTGTCATTAAGATAAGGACCTGACAGATTTCAAATTTCATACATGTCCAAAAAATCACCCTATTTAACGGGAATTCAGACGATGTCTGCTGCCGTATGGAGTGCAAAGAGGGACATCCGTTTTGCTGTAGGAGGTAGGACGGATGTTCTTTTTCTGGTCTATGTGTTCTTTTCATTGAAAGGAAGGATATTTATTATGGAAATGACATCAGTGTTTATTATTAGCGGTTTATTAGCTGCAGCAAACACAATATGTTTCTGTATAGCAAGTTTTAGAAAGACTAAAAAAGATATTGTGTTCTTACATATGTGTTGTAATATATGCGATTTTTTAATGTATTTAATCCTTGGAGCGAAGACAGGATTGGCAAACGCAACTGCAAATATATGTAAAAATGCTGCATATTCGAAAATGAATAGTATGTTTTTTACATTTATTTTTTCTATACTGCGTGTCGTATTGTTGATCATCGGATATGAAGGAATTTCAACAATTTTATTTATCATATTGGAGATATCTTCTATATTCATATTGAAATATGGAACCGTTCAGCAATTTCGTATATTGACAGTAATAAGACAGGGCGTATGGGTTATATATGATTGGATGTTTGCAACAGCGATCGTGGCATTGTTTACTTTTATTTCTTTTGTAAGCTGTATGATAGCAGTCATAAAGAATATACCTTTATATGCAAAGCAACAGAAGGAAAAATTATAGTGAACCGCCTATGGAGATGATACAAAAATTCTGTTCCATTATCAGAATCAAGGAGAATTTGTTTCTTTCTTTGGATAACCAATTTTTTGGGGACAAGGAAGATCCTCGAAAGGAGCGTGATAAAAATTGAGCATTATTAAAAAGAAATGGGAAGCATTTAAGGCGCGAAGCATGCTGCAAAAATTGAAAATACTTTTGCCGTATGTGGTGATGATGCTGCTATGCAGCAGGATCGTGGAGCTGTGGCGTCTGTGTCAGAAGAATCTGCCTAAGTTTATGCTGCATATCAGCTATATTTATTCAAGCTTTCCGAGGTTTCAACCGAAAGATCTGCTGATCGGGATCCCGGTTGGAGGAGCGATTGTCTATTATATCAAATGGACAATCAAGTTCCATTCGAAAAATACGAGGATGGGAGAGGAGTATGGATCGTCGAGATGGGGAACGGCAGAGGATATTAAGCCGTTCATTGACGAAGATCCTTTTAATAATATCATCCTTTCTCAAACGGAAATGCTGTCGATGAAACCAAAGATGAAGGAGTTTAGCCTGAATCGTAACAAACATGTCATAATTTACGGCGGATCCGGATCCGGTAAGACGTATCGCATCGTGAAGCCGAATCTGTATCAACTCCACAGCAGCTATGTACTGACCGATCCGAATGGATAAGTATAATAAGGATTAAGGGAAGCGCGCACCCTCAAAGAAAGGAGGTTACACACCATGAAGAAACAGGCAGAGAAAGACAAATTGACAGCCCTTTACGAAAGGCTTTCCCATGACGACGAGAGAGCCGGGGAAAGCGTGTCTATCGAGAACCAGAAGCGGATTTTAGAGGACTATGCAAGAAAGAACGGGTTTACCAATATCCGGCACTTTACCGACGACGGAATCCGGGGAACGACATTCAAGCGTCCGGGGCTTGACGCTATGCTGGACGAAATCCGGGCGGGGAATGTGGCTACCGTCATCATCAAAGACCAGAGCCGAATCGGGCGTGACGTGGTTGAAGTGGGGCTTCTGAAGCGCACCTTTGACGAGTACAATGTCCGTTTTATCGCCGCCAATGACAACCTTGACACCGCCAACGGCTTTGATATTATGTCTATCTTCCGTGATGTGATAAATGAGTGGTACGTCGCCGACACCAGCCGCAAAATCAAGACCGTTTTCAAGTCGAGAATGGAAAAGGGCTTGCGCTGTTCGGGAAGCGTCTGCTACGGCTACCTTGCTTCCAAAGAGGACAAAGGCGAGTGGGTGATTGATGAAGAAGCCGCCGCTGTTGTGCGCCGAATCTTCCAGAGCGTTCTTGCCGGGGAAACCATTGCCAGCATAGCAAAGGCACTCCGCGCCGAGAAAATCCCTATCCCGTCCGAGCATTGGAAACGGATAGGCGAGCCAGTCCGGGCGGCAAAGTACGCCGATCCCTACGCATGGTCAGCGACCACTATCGGCTACATACTGAAACGCCCGGAATACACAGGGCAAAAGGTATTGGGAAAGACCGTCTGCGAGAACTACAAGACCAAAAGCACCCGCAAGACCGCGCCGGAAGAACAGCATATTTTTGAGGGAGCAATCCCCGCCATTGTGGACGAGGAAACATGGCAGACCGTACAGAAGATACGGGAAACCGTGCGCCGCGCCCCCAAGCGGCAGAACGCCCCCAACCGCTTGACCGGGCTTCTCTACTGCGCCGACTGCGGCTCAAAGTTGACCCACCGCTATAACCTTGTGCAAGGGAAATGGATTGAGGACGCTTTTATCTGTTCCGGCTACCGCCAGCTTACCCACGACTGCACCATGCACCATATCCCCACGTCAAAGATTGAAGCCGCCATCCTTGCCGTTATCCAGCGTGTGAGCTGGTATGTGCAGAACAATGAAAAGGAGTTTACAGAGCGTGTGCGGGAAGCATCCGACCACCAGCAGGAGCAGACCGTCAAGGAGTGCAAAAAGAAGATAAGCAAGGCACAGAAGCGGCACAAGGAGCTTGACGGGCTTGTGAAAAAGCTCTATGAGGGCAACGCCACGGGCAAGATACCCGACAAGCATTTTACACGGCTGCTGAATGAGTACGACGAGGAACAGACCGGGCTTGAAACGTCCATGGAGGAATGGCAAAGGCAGATTGAGAACTGGAACGCCGACAGGCTGAAAACAGACCAGTTTATCCAGCTTGTGAAACGCTATACCGATTTCTCCGAGCTTACAACGCCCATGCTCAATGAATTTATCGAGAAAGTGGTTGTGCATGAGGGCGAGGGGCGCGGGAATGACCGCCGTCAGCGGATAGACATTTATCTGAACTTTATCGGGGCATTTGAAGTACCCGACTATATCATTACCCCGTCAGAGGTAGAGGAACACCGCCGCTTGCAGGAGGAACAGGCAGCAAAGGAAGCACGTTCAAAGGAGCTTGCAAAGGCACGGTATGAAAAGCGCAAGCAGGACAAGAGGGAATTTACCGCGAGGAAGAAAGCCGGACTTCTCACCCCGGAGGAACAGGAAGCCGAGGAAAAGCGGCTTGCACATAACCGGGAGTGGCAAAAGGAATGGAGGGAGAAGCGCAAAGCCAGCGAGCCGGAGAAGCCCCATAAGAAATCCATAAAGGAGCTTATGGAGATTGAAAAGACCGGGGCAGACCTCACACCGGAGGAATCGGAACGGCTTGCATCACACCGCCGTAAGAAAGCCGACCAGCAGAAAGCAAGGCGCGAGCGGAAGAAAGCCGAGCAGCCGGAAGAAAAGGTCAGCTAAGGGGAGAAAAACGGAATAGCTTGTGTCACAAGGTCAAGAGAAGCATTGTGGAAATGTGCATAACAGGCTATTCCGTCATGGATAACTCTGTTCACAGCACATGGAAAAGCTAAAGTGCAGCTTTCCCACGTCCTGCAAACAGAGTTACCCACAACTCCATAAGACAGCCAGTTATACACATTCCCACGAATGCCGACGACTACGAAATCCCTCTCATACATATCTTCCTTATGTTGTAGCAAAAAATTCCTCACGCCCCTGATACTCACTTTTTATAATCTCAAATATTTCTTCGGGAGTTTCTTTACAGCCATTTTGTAGCCATAATTTGATAATTCTGTTTAGACCACTTTTGAAAAATTCCATGTGGTACTCAATGAAACAATCGTCAAAATATTTTTTGGCAAGGTTGTAATCATACTGAAAAATTTTGTATTTTTCATCATAGCCCAACTTGAAATATGTGCGGTAAAAGATTTGATTTTGCGCAATATGTTGAAACAGTACCAGATAATTATTTGAGTTATAACCCTGTACAATTTCAGCTTTCCATAGTTCTGCAACTTGGGCTTCCAGTTTTTCCTTTATCGTGTCAGCTAATTCATATATATCAACATAATTAGCATAAAAGGTACTACGGTTTAGATTTGCCCTTTTGCAAATATCGGACACTCTGATTTGATTTAGTTCCTTTGTTTGAAGAAGTTCTACTAATACTTGCTCTATTTTTTGTACAGACTCCCGTTTGCGCTTATTATTTTTGGTGTTCATAAAAATCTCCTTTACTCCAACACTTGTGCATATATTGTTGATTGTTTTGGATTCGCATATTTATTATACTATTCTTACAATAAACAAACAACTGTTGGTCTAAAAAAGGAGGTAAATTTCAATGAAAAAAAGTAGTTTTGTTGCAATGCTTATGGGAACGATAAGCGGTGTACTGTTTGCTTTAGGAATGTGCATGGCACTTATTCCGGAATGGGAGGCGTTTCAGCCGGGAATTATATTCGGCTGCGTAGGGCTTTTGCTTGGATTGGTTACCTTGATTGTATGGCGAAAAATGGAACACAAACAACCAATTCATATTTCCGGCAAAACAATTCTTTCAATAATCATTGGTGTGGCTGGGACTATAGCGTTGGGCGTGGGCATGTGCTTCTGCATGGTGTGGGATAAAATGGTTATAGGTGTAATAATCGGTTTGGTTGGTATTGTTGTTTTGCTTTCTTTAATTCCTCTGATAAAAGGGTTGAAAGATTGAGCATAAAGCAAAGCATCATTAACAGGATTGAAAGGACAAAAACAGGAAAACGGTTCATAAGAGAAAAGCGTTCACGAATCATTTTATCTGCTATATTCAGTTTTTCTCTAAACCTTTTGTATGCTTTCTATAATGGTGTGTTAGGCATAATCAATCAGTCTGTATGGTTTATATTCATGTGTGCGTATTACATCATTTTAAGCACCATGCGCTTTTCCGCTGTCTTATGCGAACGGAAAAACAGAAATACATCTTCTGAAGATATGGAATATTTTGTGATGAAATTTTGCGGTGTACTTTTTATCCTATTGGATTTTGTGTTAGCAGGAGCAATTTATAGCAGCTTGTCACAAAATATTGCAACAAAATATGGCACAATTATAATGATTACGATTGCCACCTATACGTTTTATAAAATAACAGTGACAGTCATTAAAGCTATTAAGCAGCGAAAAATCCCCTCTCCGCTGCTTTCGGTAATTCGCAATATCAGCTATGTAGAAGTGGCTGCTTCTGTTTTGACCTTACAGCGTTCTATGCTTGTTTCATTTGGTGAAATGAGCGATACGGAAATCCATACAATGAATACATTGACCGGGAGTACAGTTTGTTTATTTGTGCTGGTACTTGGAGTTACACTGATAATTAGGGGAAAAAGAAAGGAAAAAATTATGGCAAAATCTAAAATTGTTAAAGCAAATGAAAAAATAGCAGAAAAAGTTGTAGGTACATTTGGAAAGATAGAGGACACGGTTGTTGGCGGTTACAGCAAAATGGAGGATACTTTTGTTGACAAATATCTTACAAGAGAGGGAGAAAGCGTAGCAGACGCAAAAGAGCGACTGAAAAAGGAACAGGAAAAACGCAAGGAAGAAATAGCAAAGAATACCTTACAGACGGGTGAACGAAAAATGTAATCGTAAACCCATGCAACGTCCCTTGTGGGAGAAAGGGGGAATTTTCTATGAATTGCACGGAAGCGTACAAAGAACACATCATGTATACTTTCAACAGCTTCTGCAAAACTGTCATACGCTATGCGGCTATCAACGCATGGCGGGAACGGAACAGGCGGCGGCAAAAAGAAATATCCTTTGAATACCTCACAGAAGAAAAATTCTATCCTCTAAACACACCAGACAAGCATTTCGCAGCACACTACGAAGAATACCCCGTTACAGTCTGCGGTCAGACAATCATCCTTACCAATGGGGAACTTGCCGCCGCCTTGTTATCCCTGCCGGAGAGGGAAAAGGAAATCATCTACCTTTACTTTTTCGAAAACTACACACAGCAGGAAATGGGGAAAATGTACAGCCGCGCACGGAGTACCATGAGCCGCCACTTACACAGTGCCTTGCAGATGTTGCAGGAGGAAATGGAGGGATTTTAGCATGGGGAATACTGGACTTGTACCATATGAAACAATCGTAAAGGCGACCAGCGGTGAGCCGGAAGCCGTGGACGAGGTTCTGCGGCATTACAGCGGACAAATACGGCGTGCCGCTCTTGAAAACGGGTATATCAACCAAGACACCGAGGACAGCATAAAACGGCGGCTTATCATTGCCCTGTTCCAGTTCCGTTTGGACTGAAAAGGCAGAGCTGGACAAGCGCAAGCCAGCCTATATAATCGCTCTGAAAATCACAACAGGATAACCGCCGTTGCTGGCGAAGATATGAAACAGGAAATCAAGAAAAGGTTTCCTGTTTTTTTGCGCCTTTTTTGGATATTTCCCACCATGCACGGAAACGAAACACCGCCGCATGAGCCGGGAATATCCCCGCCCCGCCTGCCGGAGAAATCGGCAAAAGCAAGCACAGGGGAAGCCGCCACTTTCTAAGAGCAAGATTCTACCACAGTACCAAATTTCGCGTGAACGCTCATTTTGTCCTGCGGGAATCTTGTTGGGGTTGCCACCCCAAACCCGCCTTTTTGCGGCTTGCGCCGCTTGAATGAATCCACTCATGAAAGGAGGTCTACGACCATGAAAAGATACGACACGCCACACCGCAGCCGGGTAATCAAGACACGCTTGACCGGGGAGGAATACGACGAGTTTTCCGAGCGCGTTTCCCTCTGCAAAATGAGCCAAGCCGAATATATCCGGCAAGCTATAACCAAGTCAAGGATACGCCCAGTCATTGCCGTTTCCCCGGTCAATGAAGAACTGCTCTCTGCCGTTGGGAAACTTACAGCCGAGTACGGGAAAATAGGCGGGAATCTGAATCAGATTGCCCGTTGTCTGAACGAATACGGCGCACCTTATAACACCCTCTCCGGCGAGGTCAGAGCCGCCATAGCCGAGCTTGCCGCCTTGAAGTTTGAAGTCTTGCAGAAAGTAGGTGAAGCCGTTGGCAACGTTCAAACATATCAGCTCTAAAAATGCCGACTATGGAGCAGCCGAAGCCTACCTAACTTTTGAGCATGACGAGTTTACCATGAAGCCCACGCTGGACGGAAACGGGCGGCTCATTCTCCGGGAGGACTACCGCATTTCCTCTCTGAACTGCGGCGGGGAAGATTTTGCCATAGCGTGTATGCGCTCCAATCTCCAATACGGCAAAAACCAAAAAAGGGAGGACGTAAAGAGCCACCACTATATCATTTCTTTTGACCCACGCGACGCAGCCGATAACGGCTTGACCGTAGACCGGGCGCAGGAGCTGGGCGAGGAATTTTGCAAGGCACATTTCCCCGGACACCAAGCCCTTGTATGCACCCACCCGGACGGACATAACCACAGCGGCAATATCCATGTGCATATCGTAATCAATTCCCTGCGGATTGAGGAAGTTCCCATGCTTCCCTACATGGACAGACCAGCAGATACAAAAGCCGGGTGTAAGCACCGCTGCACCGACGCAGCTATGGAGTATCTCAAAGCGGAAGTCATGGAAATGTGCCACCGGGAAAACCTCTATCAGATTGATTTACTGAACGGAAGCAAGAACCGCATTACCGAGCGGGAGTATTGGGCGAAACGGAAAGGGCAAGCCAAGCTGGATAAGGTAAACGCGCTCATAACAGCAAACGGAATCACGCCCCGGAACACAAAATTTGAAACCGACAAAGAGAAGCTGCGCGGTGTGATCCGCGCCGCCCTTTCCTCTGCTGTTTCCTTTGAGGACTTTTCCGGGAAGCTGTTACAACAGGGAGTGACCGTCAAGGAGAGCCGGGGGAGGTTATCGTATCTCACGCCGGACAGGACGAAGCCAATCACCGCCCGGAAGCTGGGCGACGACTTTGACCGCGCCGCCGTACTTGAAAGGCTTACCCTAAATGCGCAGGAAGCCGCGAGAGCCGCCGAAAAGCCCCTATCCAAACAGGAATACCCACGAAGCATAAAAGACCGTTTACAGCGTGGAAAAGCCGCCATAAACGCACCGAAACAAGGCAGCGTACAGCGCATGGTAGACCGGGAAGCGAAACGAGCCGAGGGCAAGGGCATAGGATATGACCGCTGGGCGGCTGTCCACAATCTAAAGCAAATGGCGGCGACCATGAGCATTTACGAAGAATACGGCTTTTCTTCCCCGGAGGAACTGGAAGCCGCCCTTGCCACTGCCAGCGCGGAGCTGAAGAACGTCCATGCCGAGATGAAAGCCGTGGAAAGCACTTTGCGGGAGAAAAAGGACTTGCAGAAACAGGTATTAGCCTACATCAAGACCAAGCCCGCCCGTGACGGGCTGCGGGCGCAGAAAACGGAGAAAGCCCGGAGAGCCTACCGGGAACAGCACGAAAGCGAGTTTATCATATCCGAAGCCGCTACCCGGTATTTCAAGGCAAAGGGAATCACCAAGCTGCCAGCGTCCAAAGCCTTACAAGCGGAGATTGAGCAGCTTACAAGGGAGAAGAACACCCTTTATAACGGCTACCGGGAAAAGAGGGAGCGCACCACAGAGTTACAGACTATAAAGAACAATATCGACCAGATTTTTAGACGCGAGCCGGAGCGCGGAAAGGGGCGGGATAATGAACGGTAAACGCCCATACATGGACTACCAGCAGCACCGGGCGGCGTGTCGGCTTGTGCATGAGTGCTGCAACTATGACGACGGCAACTGTATCGCGCTGGACGACGGCGAGCCTTGCGTATGTGTGCAGAGAATCAGCTATTCGCTCCTATGCCGCTGGTTCACAGCCGCCGTGCTTCCCCTTGACTGGAAGCTGGAAGCCGCCCTCTTGCACCGGGCAGAGCTGAAACGCTGCAGCGAGTGCGGCGGGTATTTCCTGCCGAAATCGAACCGGGGGAAATACTGCCCGGAATGTGCCGCAAGGGTGCGCCGCCGGAAAGAAGCCGAGCGACAAAGGAAAAGATACCACATTTCTACGCATTTAGGCTATGAAAGAAGCCCATAAATCAAGGCTTCCCGGCTACTGCTCAAAGGGTGTGTGGTACTTTTATCCTTTGCGCCCCAAAAAGCCGTTTTAATTGCGTAACAGAAGCCACAGACAGGAGGTGAGAACCATAGCCGAATACATTACCGCCGAAACAGGGCTGCCGCCCTATCTCCCTTATCCCCGTTTCCTGCTGAAAATGGAGCTTTCCCACACGGCGAAGCTGCTCTATGCACTGCTCCTTGACCGTTCCACCCTCTCACAGAAGAACGGCTGGCAGGACGACGAGGGCAGGACGTACATTGTCTACCCCATAGCGGAGATAGCGGAAATACTGGACAAAAGCACCATGACCGTGCAGAACTCTTTGAAAGAGCTGGATATTGCCGGACTTTTGGAGCGGAAACGGGTGGGCTACTCTGCCCCAAACAGGCTTTATGTGAAAGTGCCGCCAGTAGTAAAGGTTTCTTTAGATATGACACAAAGAAATCTTTATGTCAGTCCTAAAGAAAACTGTACATCAGACCTAAAGAAAACTTTAGATATGACACAAAGAAAACTTTACCCTAACCAAACTAATATAAACAACCTTACAGAGAGCCAAACAATGGGAGCGAGTGGGGAGCCGCCCGCGCCCTTTGGCAGATATAAAAATATTTTCCTGTCAGACACGGAATATGCGGAGCTGAAAGAAGAATACCCGGACAGGCTGGAACGGTTCATTGAGGAATTGAGCCAGTACATAGCCGCCGTTGGGCGCGGGTATGCCAACTATGCCGCCGCTGTCCGTATGTGGGCAGAGCGCGACAAAAAGGGAACGGGGAAGAAAGGAATCCCCGATTATTCCTGCAAGGAGGGCGAGAGCTTTTGACAATGAACAAGGAGGACGATTTTATGAGCGATTATGATAATGCTGTTTTGGGGCTTGCCACGGAAGCACAGGCAGAGCCGGAGGACTACACCGGGGAGGACGGGCTTTTATACTGCGGGAAATGCCGCCAGCCGAAAGAAGCCTATTTCCCCAAAGAAACCGCCGCATGGTTTGGACGTGACCGACACCCAAAGGAATGTGACTGCCAGCGTAAGCGGAGGGAAACACAGGAAGCCGCCGACCGGGAGCGCAGACACCTTGAAACCGTGGCGGAGCTGAAACGCCGGGGATTCACCAACCCGGCTATGAAGAACTGGACGTTTGCAAACGACAACGGGAAATGCCCCCAAATGAACATGGCGCATTTCTATGTGGGGAACTGGGAGGACATGGAAGCGGACAATATCGGCTACCTGTTATGGGGGCAAGTCGGCACGGGCAAGAGCTATTTTGCCGGGTGTATCGCCAATGCCCTCATGGAGCGGGAAATCTCCGTGTGCATGACAAATTTTGCCTTGATACTCAACGACCTTGCCGCCAGCTACAAGGACAGAAACGACTACATAGACAGCCTTTGCCGCTTCCGTCTGCTTATCCTTGACGACTTCGGCATGGAGCGCGGCACGGAATACGGGCTTGAACAGGTCTACAACGTGATAGACAGCCGATACCGCAGCGGTAAGCCGTTGATTGTGACGACCAACCTCACGCTGGAGGACTTGCAGAAGCCGGAGGACACCGCCCATGCCCGGATTTATGACCGCCTACTTGAAATGTGTTCCCCTGTCCGTTTTGCCGGGGGAAGTTTCCGGAAAGCCACGGCGCAGGAGAAAATGGAGCGGTTAAAAGGATTGATGAACGGAAAGGAGAGCCTATGAATAATGACACCAGTAAGACCAGCCGCGTTGCCGCTACTCCGCCAGCAAAGCCCGATTTTGTAAAGCGGATTGGAAACACGACTTTTGATATTCATATTCATTTCAGCGAAACGAGCCGGGAAACATTTACGGACAAGGTAGTGCGGCTTATTGAGAATGACATGGACAGTGTAACCGATTGAAAAAAGAATACATTTTCTCTTGTTCCTTACTTGACTTTTCCGAAGGGCACGTTGCTTCCGGAGACCGGGCATCTCTTTGAAAAGATGGGGTATAACATCTATGTTCTTGACACAATCGATATGGAACATTCCATGCATTATAATCCATTTGCTTACATCAAAGAGCCGAAAGACATCCTCACGATGTCCAATGCGCTATATACAAACTTAAAACCGCCTGATGCAGGAACGCCGCCAGATCCCTTTTTTGATACGGCGGCTCTTTTATGGTTACAGTGCATCATTGGGTATCTTTGGTATGAAGCGCCGCCGGAAGAACAGACAATACCGGTTGTTTTGCAGTTTTTGGAATCGGACGAAGTACGGGAGGATGATGACACTTATGAAAATGCGGTAGATCTCATTTTTAAGGAACTGGAAGAGAAGAACCCGCGTCACTTTGCCGTAAAGCAGCGTAAAAAGTATAAGCAGGCGGCGGGCAAAACAGCGAAAAGTATCCTGATCTCGCTTGGGGCATACTTAGCGCCGTTTGACATACCGGAAGTATCGGAGCTGGTAAGCCGCGATGAACTGCATATTGATACTTATGGGAATAAAAATCAAAAATCAATCCTATATGTCATTATTAGCGATACGGATACGACCTATAATTTTATCCCTGCGCTATTGTTTACACAAATGTTTAACGTCTTGTGTTACAAGGCCGATAAGGAGATGGGAGGTGCGCTGGAAACGCCGGTACAATTTATCCTGGACGAGTTTGCCAACATCGGCAAGATACCGGGATTTAAGATCCTGATCGCCACGATCCGAAGCAGACTGATCAGCGTGATCATGATGCTTCAGACACAGAGCCAATTAAAAGATAACTATAAAGAAGCTGCGGAGACGATCGTGGGAAACTGTGATTCCTCCGTTTTTTTGGGTGGACAGGAAAAATCGACCCTGGAGGATTTGGAAAAGGCGCTGGGTGATGAAACAATTGATCTCTTTAATGAGTCAAAGACTTTTTCCATGCAGGAAAGTCAGGGAATCAATTATAACAAGACAGGGCGTAAGCTAATGAATGTGGCGGAGCTGAACCTGCTGAACAGGGATCAATGTATTGTCCGAATATCGGGACTCCCGCCATTTTTGTCTGATAAGTACGATACGCACAGTCATCCAAATTATAAGTATACCGGCGATGCAAATCCTAAATACATGTTTGATTTTGCAGCTTATCAAAAACGAAAAGCAAAGGAGGAAGAGCGGAAAAAAGCAAATCATATGCCGCTCCATGCGGGTGATATGTTCAAAGTTCTAACTAACTAACCAAATTTATGCGACGTCGCATAAAAATAAAATGCCGGGATCATTGACTTCCCGGCACAATTCATTTTGAAAGGAGAAAACAGAGTTATGGCAGAAACAAATTTGAATGAAGCAGCAGAAGGGGCAAAAAAGGAGATCACACTGAGATTCAGTAAAGGTCTTGTCGGAAAAGAATTTCAGTCTAAAAGTAAGATCGACTGCACGGAAATCCGTATTCCCAATCAGGATGCGGAAGACAAAAGACCGTGGCAGACGTTTGTGATCAGGACAGAAAATCTTCACGAGAGTCAGGATGGAAAAAGTGTGTGGATCAATCTTCCGGCAGAAGGAAATACTACACTTTCGCGGTCGGTCGTACTCGGAGAGACGCCTGAAGGTAAGAAGGAATGGGGAACGGAGAAAACAACCGTTACCAACAGAGAATTAAAAAAGCTGATTGAGAGGGAGCTCACGCTCAAATTCGCCAAAGGTCTTGTCGGAGATGAATTTCAGGGGAAGGACGGGATAAGCTACAGAGAAATCCGTATTCCCAATCAGGATCCGGAAGATAAAAGAAAGTGGCAGACGTTTGTTGTAAAAGCCAATCATGTCCATGATAATCAGTTTAGCGAAGGCAAAGGCATGTGGCTGAAAGTTCCGGCAGAGGGTACTACCACGCTTTCGCGGTCAGTCATCGTCGGTGAAAAGCCTGACGGTACTAAGGAGTGGGGAACGGAGAAAACGACCGTTACCAACAGGGAATTGAAAAAGCTGGTTGAGGCGTATAAAGAGAGGCCGCGTGAATCTGCATTAGAAAAACAAGCTGCTTATGAGGCTGCTGTAAATGAGATCATGGCGGATCCGAAATTGGCTGAGGTTGGAAAAGCGGAGCAGCTCATCAACCTGACGGAAGATTACGAAAAAGTCAGTTTCACGATGGATCAGAAAAACGATATATGCGATCATGCGTATCAGACAAAAGATGTGGCGGGAACCCTCACTTTGATTCGAACAATGTCAGAACAGATGAGGAGTGGAAACAAAGAGGAGAGGCCTCGCGAGTCCGTCATGGATAAGCTTGCAGAGAAAAAGTCAGAGGCGGCCAGTCAGATCGCAAACGCAGAGCCGAGAGAAAAAGACCGGTCCCGCGAAAATGCAATAGGATAACAAAAATGTAATATGCGACGTCGCATAAAAATTTGTTCGCACCTTTCTGTATTCACGGAAAGGCTTTTTTATTGCTAAAAATAAGAAAAAGGAGAGTATGATTATGATTATTGATGCGATTATCAGTCTTGCAAGTACGGCAGTACAGGCATTGGGCGCGGCCCAGGGTGTTATGGGTCTTATCACCTATGGTGAGGGTCATTCCCAACAAAACGCCGCAAAAAAGGATGAGGGTTTTAATAAGATCGTCGGTGGCGTGATTATCATTATTGTTGGCACTGTTCTTGTTCCGCAGCTTGGTCAGTTCTTCTCTGCCTGAAAAGGAGTAGGATATGTGGAAAGATCTATTAACACTAAGGATGCACAGTCCGATGCTTGCGGATTTTGATTGGTTACATCCAATTGAGTCCACGAAAGAGAGCATTTCTGAATTTGTCGATGGTCTCATCCAAGGCATCTTCCGATCTCTGTATGAAGGCCTTTACAATTCCTGTGAAAGCTCGTTTTCCGGACTGTTTGATTCGCTGAATAAGAATGTCGGTGACGCAGCGGGCACTTTGACACAGACGCCGCAGGGATGGAGCGAAGCGGCATATAATACAGTCAAAAGTGTATCAGAAAATGCCTTTCTGCCGATCGCGGCATCGTTCATCACGGTGATCTTCTGCTGGGAGCTGATCCGGATGGTGCAGGATTCCAACTCCATGCAGCATATCACAACCGATAAGATCGTAGTTGCCCTGTTAAAGCTCGGCGTCTGCCTGATGGTCTGCAGCAAGGCATTTGACATTGTGATGGCATTTTTTGAGCTTGGGGCGTCCGCGACAACGATGCTGGCGGACACCACGGAAAATACATTTGGCGAGGGATTGACGTTTAGTAACCTGGTGACGCCGCCGGGTGAGATGAGCAGGGTTTCTTTTTCGGACATCATGGAAGTATTGTGGTATCTGATCATCATATGGATCGGCAGGATCATGATCATTGTTGCAGGATGCATCATATATGTGCGCTGCGTGCTATGGTTTTTGGAGCTGCTCATCTATTCTTCAGCAGCTCCGATCCCGTATTCAACATGGATGAATAAAGAGTGGTCGCAGGTTGGCATGAATTATACAAGAAAGATGCTGTCTCTTGTGTTCCAGGGACCATTTATGCTGCTGCTCTTTGCCATTTACGGCGGCGTGTTGAACGGAATACAAGCGGATGACTTTACGATCACCATGATCATGGTGATCGGCTGCGGATTTGCATTGAATATGATGATGTTCAAGGTATCAACCATCACAGACAGCATCTTCAATGCGCACTAAGTGTTTGCGTTTTATGCGACGTCGCATAAAGCTCAAACGATCAGAAGTGAGGTGAAAGGGTAATAACATGGCATACATCAATATGACAAAGGATTTTTCGCAGGTGAAAAGGACGCTTCCGGGCATCAATCTGACGAAACGGCAGCTGCTCGCTGGTGTAATCTCATTGATCGTCGGCATTCCCGTCTTTTTTATCTGCAAAGTAAAGCTGAAGATGGATGTGACATTTTCAGCGGTAGCGTTATGTATCGCGGCCGCGCCGTTTGCATTCTGTATATTGTTCAAAAAAGATAATCTTGGGATCGAGAAATGGGCGAAGTATTTTTACGACGCCCATTTCCTGCGTAATTCGGAGCGGCCATACATGACAGATAACATGTATGAGATCTTACAGAGACAGGAGCTATTAAAGAAGGAGGTGGAATCCATTGTGTTCAAAGGAAAAAGCCCAAAAGAAATCCGGCAGATAAAGGAAGCAGGGGTATCCAGCGAGATCACGGTGGGCAGAGGGGCAAATAAGCGGAAGATCACGATCCCGCTCAAAGGCCGCATTGATCAGAAGACCAAAAAGGAGCTGGAAAAAGCAGTCGAGAAAGCAAAGGTCAAGGGAGTCATACCGGTATCCGCACAGGACACGATACCGTATAAGATTCCGTATGCGGACGGCATTTTTGAGTCTGCGGACGGTTATTTCACCATGACGATCGCGTTTGAAGATATTACCTATCAGCTGCTTGATAATGCACCGAAAAACATTCTTTTTGAGCGTTGGTGCAATCTCTTAAATTATTTCGATCCGGACATCCATTTTCAGTTTAACTATGCCAATATGGAGCTGAATAAGGAGGAATATGAAAGAGACTTCGCGATTCCGCAGCAGTCGGATGCGTTTAACCGTGTCCGGAAAGAGTATTCCGGCATGCTCTTAAATCAGTTGTCAAAAGGTACCAATAATCTGCGCAAGGAGCGTTATCTGACTTTTGGCATCCATGCGACGGATTATAAGAGCGCAAAATTAAAACTGGTAAAGATCTGCAAGCAGCTTGAGCGGTACCTGCGCAGGCTGAACAGCCGCAGCAAAGTGTTAGATGGCTATGCAAGGCTGGAGCTGCTGTTCCGGATCTTTCATCCCGGTACGCCGGATAAGCTGCTTTGGAATTTTGATCTTCCGGTAAATTCCGGATTGTCAAGCAAAGATTTTATCGCTCCGTCGTCCTTTTCGTTCAAGTACGGACCGGAACTGAATGCGACAAAGTATTTCCGTGTCGGAGACAGGGTGGGCGCGGTCAATGTTGTCAAGGTCTTTGCTTCCGACATGGAGGATCGCATTATAGCGGATATTTTGAATATTGACAGCAACGTATGGGTATCCATTCATGCGGATTCGCTCGACCGGAAGGAGGCGTTACAGCTCGCGACGGAGAATCTGACTGACATACAGGGCATGATCATGAGAAATCAGAAGGATGCCGTAAAGAGTGGTTATGACATGGATCTGCTCCCGCCGGAGCTTCAGTCCTATAAGGATGCCGGCGATAAGCTCTACCACGACCTGCAGCGGAAGGATGAGCAGTTATTTAATACAACGATCACGATTGTCCAGACGGCCGCCACAAGAAAGGAGCTGGAGAACAACATCTTTGAGCTGAACGGTGTCTTATCCGCTTATCAGAGCCGCCTTGAAAGGCTGGACTTCCGGCAGGAGCAGGGGTATATGAGTTCTTTACCACTTGGCAATAACAGCATTGCAGTCAGCCGGACTTTTACGACAACAGACATGGCGATCTTCATTCCGTTTACGACAAAGGAGCTGTATAACAGCGACGGGCAGTATTACGGCATGAACAGCCTCTCAAACAATGTCATCATGGTAAACCGAAAAAAACTGGTCAATCCGAATGCACTGATATTCGGTATGCCCGGATTTGGGAAGACATTCTTCGGAAAGCGGGAGATCCTCGATATGTTCTTGAAAACAGATGATGACCGGCTCATCATCGACCCGGAGGGAGAGTATAAGCACTTAGTCAGGATGCTGCATGGGCAGGTCATCCGCATATCGCTTGCATCGGATGTGCATATCAATCCTTTGGAAATTGACTTAAATGTTAAAAATGAACAGGATGGTGATTATGATCCGATCGCTGCGAAGTGTAACTTTGTCACATCCATGTGTGAGCTGATCTTAGGAAACAATGCCGTCCTCGGTAAAAAAGAACTGGCCGTGATCGACGAGGCCTGCAAGAACATTTATTATCGATTTGCGCAGGATCCGGTTCCTGAAAAAATGCCGATCATAGAAGATCTGTATAACGAGCTTCAGCACATGGAAGGCGAGAAAGGCGCGATCGGAAAGGATCTGTCTATCGCGCTTTCCAGGTATACAAGCGGAACGCTGTCGTATTTTAACCACCGTTCCAATGTAGACATCAATGCAAGGCTGGTGTGCTTTGACTTAAAAGAGATGGATAAGAACCAGCGTGACCTTACCATGCTGATCGTGCAGGACCTGATCTGGAACCGTGTCGCGAAAAACCGGGAACTTGGGAAATTTACATGGGTGGACATTGATGAGTTCCATACACTGCTGAAAAGTCCGACTACGGCGGCATATAGCGTAGATATGTGGAAACGTTTTAGGAAATGGGGCGGGATCCCGACGGGACTCACCCAAAATATCAAAGATCTGTTCCGGTCTCCGGAGATACAGAACATTTTGGATACGACAAACTTTATCGCGATGTTGAACCAGTCGGGTGATGATGCAAGGCTGCTCGCAGAGCATTTAGATCTGTCAGAGGAGGAGGAAAACTATATCAAGACCGGTGAGCCGGGAAAAGGACTTTTGTGGGTGGAGTCGTCCAAGGTACCGTTTGAGGATGATTTCCCGAAAAACACGATGTGCTATAAGGTCATGACAACGCGCCCGGAAGAAATGCTGCGGGATCATGCAGGGAAGAAACAGCTGCCCAAAAGAAAACCAGCTTAAAAATTTATGCGACGTCGCATAAGAAAGGAGCGTAACCATGGCGGAGATCAGCAACGAGAATTATGAGTTCGGCCGGGAAAACACGAAACAGCAGTTCCACGGCGGTACGGCGGACAAAGCCATGAATGAAACGAGCCATAAGCAGAAGTTTCAGCGTACGGATAGTTATATCAAAGCAAATAGTGATCCGGCTTTTCGAGATGCCGGTGGTGGCCGTTATGATTATGAGGCATCTGCGGCAGCTGACCTGCCGCCGCCGGATCAAAACGAAAACCAGTGGCAGCGTTATACGAATACGGTCGAAGTAGATCCTGTGAACCCTGATATACATACGCCTGCTATGCCTGCATTTGGACAGGCGGAAGCTCCGTCGCCATATTTCAAGTCAACGGATGAGAAGATCCGGGATTTGGATGCACGCTCGGCGAAGATGCAGGAAAAAATCGACAAATATGACGACGCCAGAGGGAGTGCGGATGCGAGAAAGAAGGTCAAAGAGTATGGAGGAAAGGACGGGGGTGATGAGGGCGGAGTCCGGGTACGGGTCAGGCGGGAATATTATAAAGGGCAGAGAATTCGGAGCAGTAACCGGCTCATAAGCCGAAACCGTACCGAACGATGGTATGACGATGACAGTTCCCGTGCCCACCGGCAGCTGACAAAACGGGAGTATGACGAGTACCTTGGGAAGCAGTCGAGACGGCGCATCGAAAGAGAAGCGGCAGGCCGTCTGCTTTTCCGAAAGACCACGGAGCTGCTGAAAGATGAGAGTATGCGGGACGATGAGATGATCGGGGACATGAAGAGACGTACCGGCAGATTACTGCGTGGGCAGGCATATCTGACACGGCGTAATATCCGGACGCTGAAGAAATATAACAGCGCGTTCTACCGGCTTGAGTTTACGCAGGATAAGCAGCAGCTTCTCGCGATGAAGCGGCAGCGTTTACAACAAAGAAAGCAGAAGGAGGAGCTGAAAAAGCAGCTCCGGGAAGCGAAAACGAGGGAACAGAAAAAGAAACTGAAGAAAGCAATGGTTCAGCATCAGCGGGCGGAGAATGGGAATTTTCTTCGCCGAACGAGACAGAACATCCTTACCGGGAGAAAGAAACGGCAATACGAGAAACAGGTCAGAAAGCATGTTTCCAAGATTGCATTTGCTGCTGCCGGTTTTTTTGTATCCCTGATGGCATCGCTGATCGTTCTGTTCCTGATCATCTTTGCTGTTTCGTACGGCGGTTCCGAGACAGCAGGCAATACGATATCCATGAATGACTATACGACGCTGACAGAGGCATTGGCATACTTTAATGATCTCGAGACGGAGCTGGATGTGTATCTGAATGCCGACCGTGACGCTCTTGAGGCGGAGCTGGAGGAGGAATACGGACCGGACATTTATGAATATGTCTATGACCTTGCAGGTTTCGGTTTTCCGTCAAACAGTCTTATAGGGTATCTGTCCGCCCGGTATGGAACCTTTACGCTTGACGATGTGAAGGGAGAGATGGACAGCCTGTTTGCAGAAATGTATCAACTCTCTATCCGGACCGGTTATGCGGAGCGGGATGGCCAAAGGGTAAAGATCTGCTATGTGACACTGACGAAAGGTGATCTGAATGAGATTGTTCTTGACCGCATAGGAAAGGACGAGTTATTCCCCTTTGTCGGGATTACCCTATCGGGTGGGGGAAAGCAGATATTCAATCCGGTCATGCGGGAGGACTGGACAGACCGGATCTCATCCAATTTCGGAAGCAGGCTGCACCCGATCGACGGAACGGTCAAGCAGCATAACGGCGTGGATATTGCTGTCCCGGAAGGTACCAGATTATATTCCGCCGTCAGCGGAACCGTTACAGTGGCACAGTATTCCAACAGTGCGGGGTATATGGTCACAGTGACGGCCGAAAACGGGTACAAGGTCACTTTTATGCATATGAAATCGTATATCGTGGCCGTTAATCAGACCATAGAGGCCGGACAGTTTATCGGATTATCCGGGAACACGGGAAATTCAACCGGGCCGCATCTGCATCTTGCAGTGCAGAAGCCGGATGGAGCATATAACAATCCGATCCTGTATATACCCACGTCGGCGGCATCGAGAGAGGAAGAAACAAATTGAGAGGAGGCATTTCATTTGAAATCATTGGAGCAATTGGGCAATCTATTGAAAAAAGAGGAGGAGGCAGCAGAAAAACACCGAAAAAAGGCGGCAGATCTCAAAAAGCAGATCGAGTTATATCGCAGTTATGCAGCGCAAAAGAAGTTGAATTCCTTAAATTTGTCCGGCTCAGAGTACGACAAGGTCATGACATTACTTGCATCCGGCAAAATGAATGTTCTTGCCGCTGCGGAATACGTCTTGGCAGAGTCAGACAGCAACGCAGCGGAAGAGCGTGAGGATCATGAAGAATCAGATTCACCAGGTGAAAGAATGGCTGAAAGGAGGGAAGATTCTTTTGAAGAGAATTAAGCAGATTTTGAAAAATGTATTACCGGTTTTTGCGGTGATCATAGTGATTTGCATCGGATATTTGATCAAACCGCTCCTGACACAAAATACTCCTGAAGAAGATGTAAGTGCGGCCGCGGAGGATCTGATAATGAGCAGCGCAGCGACAGGGGAACCGGTGACGGAAGAACCCGTTATGACGGTGGAACAGACGGATCCTCCGCTGCCACAGGAGGAGCTAACAGATCAGGATCTGCTCCCGGAGCCGGAGCAGCCGGAGGAGAAAACGGTCGCGGTGCTTTCCTATGCACCACTCGCGCTGTGCGATCTGTATGCGGAGCGCGGGACAACTGCTGCGTTTCAGTGCTTTTATGACGGGGCAGAGGAATATCGGTGGGAATATTATGACATAACAGTGAGAAACTGGGCGGAGATCGAGGATGTCCAAAGCGGATATGATGACCTTGGACGGCAGGTATCCTGTGTCAATGTAGAGGCGTCTAATGAAAATAACGGAATAATGATCCGGTGCCGGATCTCGTTTCCTGATATGGATGTCACGATCACGGAGACGGCGTGCCTATACGTGCTGGATAAGAGCGTGAGGGGTGTGACGGTCGGTGACTTGTATACGGACGCACAAAAGTATATTTATATCCACATGATACCGGTGACCGTTACATATGAAGATGGCACGGCGGAAGAGATCACCGGATTGTCAGGACTTCATTTTTTGGAAACGGAAGTAAAGAATGTGGAGGAAGGTGTTTCCCTTGCCGGCAATCCGATCGAAACAGTGACAACGGTCATAACAGAAACGGATTATCAATATTTTGATTACGGAGCAAATGAAGTAAACTTACGCTATCATCCGGCCGAGCTATCGGAAAAGAAAATTGACATAGCAGCTACATTCAGCGGTACAGATCAAAATCCGCCTGTCATATCACATGTGGATTTTTCTGATTATAAGATCAGTTCGGGCGCTGATTCCGTTGAAGTGTTGGTCACGATCATGGCCGAGGATGATATTACCCCGTATCCGTTTCTTCAGTATGCAATACTGCCCAAAGGACAGGAGCCGACGGAGGCAGACTGGAGAAACAGGAACTGCTTCAAAAAAGAATTTGATCAAAATGGCACATGGATCATCTATTGCCGGGATCAGTACGGCAACATCGGATCATATGAGAAAAATATCATCGTGTCTGATTCCGATGCGCCGGAGATCGCATCTGTTACGTTGGAGAAAGAGGGATGGTATTCATCTAATACAATCCGTGTGCAGGCGTCGGATGCGCTTTCCCTAACATATTCCTATAGCTGTGCGGAAACAGGGGAAGACAGCGGATTTATTGCGCGGAATGAATACGAGATAACCAGCAATGGTACATGGATAGTCCGTGTCATGGATGCAGCCGGAAATCTATCTACAGAACAGATCTATGTATCCAGTATTGACACACAGAATCCCGTGATCAACGGTATTACGACTCAAAAGGAGGAACAGTAATCTATGAACAAAAAGTTATCTTTATTACTCGCAGCGCTGGTCTGTATGTTAGGCTGGGGCTGCTTTTCTTTTCAGACAATGGCAGCTACAGAGGAAGGCGCCGAGCAGGATGAATACATTACGGTCTCCGTGGACGCACAGGACGATAGCGGGGAATTACTGTATGCAATTGATTCCGATGCGCCGGAAGCATTTGGATCATCGAATATCTTTGTGATCGATCCGAATGTCCCCCATACGATCTATGTGAAAGATATGGCCGGCAATATTACTTCGCAATCATTCCAGCCGATCGGATTAGAGGTCAGTGAAAGTTCGGAAGATCTTCAAGGAAGCATACAATCCGATGATCTTGATCATGGTACCGGCATATATGCCGAAGGAGAGACGGCTGAGGACGGAACGGGAACGATGTATGAAAAGGTTATTACGGATGGAACGGATGATTTCAGCAGGGTCTTTTATACAGTAGTAACGAAAGAAGGCGAAGTATTCTATTTGGTGATCGATCAGAACAGAGGACAGGATAATGTGTATCTGCTGAATATGGTGACGGTGGATGAGCTGCAGGCACTGGCAGATGAGAATGGATATGTTATGTCAGAGAGAAGTCATGCAATCTCAAATAATCCGGCCAACTCAGTTGAAGAAACCATAGACGATCTGGTGGGAAATAGTCCGGCGCCGGATTCTAACAAGAAGAAAGGTACTAAGACCAATACCCAAAGTACGATCGTGATCCTGGTCGTAGCGGTGATCGGCGGTGGCGGTTACTATTATCTGAAAGTATATAAGAAGAAAAAGGATGCAGCCATGGATGAGATCGATCAGGCATTAGATATGAATGAGTTTGTCTCGGATGACCAAGATGATGGCGACGAGATTGACATGCCGGTAGATGATCAGACGATCTCGGATGACGAGTTTTATAACGGTATGTACGACGAGGAGGAAAGTGCATATTTGGATATGGATCCGGACGAAGAGGAGGGAGAGTGATCAGATGAAAAAGAAATGTTGGATGTTAGGAATGGTTTTTATGCTGGCAGTGATACTGGCGGCAACGATGGTGTGGGTTGACCGCTCAGAAATCGTTGTGTTTGCTGAAGCGGAAAACGGTGAGACGGTCGTACTTGCGCATGTCCATTCTGAAGAAGGAGGAGCCTGCTACCATCATCACAGCGGAGATACCGCTTCCGGAGGTGGCTGCTATATGGTGCCGGTTTTGTGCGGAGGAAGCATCACGGCTAAGACGGGGGAGACATATTGCGGTACATGGAATTCGTGGTACGGCAGCAGCGAATATTATGAAGGAGACAGATGGTGGGCAACCTGTAGTACCTGTGGAACGCTGCTTGGTCCGCACGACGCTGAGATTACTGGTAATCACATGCGAACCGAGACGTATTATTCCTGCGACCGATGCGGTACGCGGCATGACGAGGGCGGAACGTGTACCAAAGTTGAGAGCTATGATGCCGGATGCAGCATGGATGAACAGGTGATTGACTGTGGATATACGTCATGCGGTTCATACCATATTACCTGTAACGATGCAACGATAGGGCTGGAGAGCACAACATTGACGGCAGATGTGACATCGCAGGAGGCGGGAGTGTCTGTGACGTTCTACCAATGGTCTACGGGAGAAACATCGCAGACGATCACCGTCACACAGAACGGTACCTATTCCTGTGAGATCACTTATAATGATCAAAAATCAGGTGCGGTATCGACGGCGAGAGCGTCCTATACGGTAGCAAATTTAGATAATACTCCGCCGGAAGTCACATTGTCCTATGCGCCGTCTTCTCCGACTAATACGGGGACAACGATCCATATTGATGCGACGGACAATGTTGGCGTCACAGGCTACTCTTTTGATGGAGTAACGTTTTCGCAGGAGCAGGATATTTACGTCACAGAGAATGGATCTTACACGGCATATGCGACAGATGCCACCGGAAATATCGGGTCATCGGTCATTACGGTTGATAATATTGACCGTGAGGCGCCGCAGATCGTATCGGTCACAAAAAGCGCGGAGGGTCAGTATTTCAATGGAACGGTCCATGTTCAGGTGGACGCGCAGGACGTGGTTTCAGAAGGATATGCGCGTGAAATAAGCGTACAATACAGCACGGATGGAAATAATTGGAGTGATAGCGGGGAATTTAGCCTGATGCTGGACGGAACGCAGGAGATCTTAGTTCGTGATGCTGCAGGTAATATCAGCACAGCACCGGTCACAATCTATCAGGATACGACGCCGCCGAGCATCAGCGGTACGCAGACGCCGCAGCACTGGACAAAAGACGTAGTGTGCCTTACCGTAACCGCATCTGATGATCAATCCGGTATCCCCGAATGGGCGTATCAGTGGGGAGATGGGGACTGGAATCCGGCGTCGCTGTTTAATGTGACTGCAAACGGAGATTATCCGGTAACGGTCAGAGATGCTGCTGGAAATACTGCTTCATATACGTTCCATGTCACACAGATCGACAGGGTAGCGCCTGCGGTGAGTGCGCGCCTGGCAACCGAAGATTGGCATGATGGAAGCAATACCATATACATACAGGCATCTGATCAGGAGAGCGGACTGGATGAGCTGGCATATTCATATGACGGTGGAGCTACATGGACGGCTAACGCAGGATATGAGATAAGTACCAGCGGAGATTACATTGTTTTGGTGCGGGATGCGGTTGGAAACATCACAGAGAGCCGGATCCATGCGGAAAAGACAACAGTGATGCCGGATTCCAATGAGCCTACAGAGCCGATAGAGGAGGACTGGGAGCAATATCATACGCAATGGCATAAAAATGAATTAACAGGGGAAGTGCCGACAGCGCCTGAACCGATATCACAGGTATCATGGCAGCCAGTCCAGCCGACATCGCAAATGGAGTCAGACACAAATCCGGAAGTATACCATAAACCTAAAATGATCTTAAGTATATCCATTCCCGTTCCCAGGGCATCTTCGCCGATCAGCGCGACAGAGCTTGGGACAATGCTGGATCAACAGCCTGCTCCAAGAACAGCGTTAGAAGATCCTCAACTAATGAAAATCCTTGCAGCGGTGTTATGTGGCTTTTGTTTGCTTACCCTGCTTTTCCTGTGGCTGAATAGTAGGAGCAGAAAAGCTGTTTTATATCAAGAAGGAGCAGACGGGAAGTATCATCTTGTTGACAGAATCAAAGTAGAATCGATCAGTGGAGGGAAAGGGGTCGCTGTTAAGATTGCTAACAAGAGAATGACTGAGCAATTAACAGAACACCTGGCTGAACGGATGGTATGGCATTATATGTTAAGATTCAGCAAGCATTTTGCCCAAAAACATGGGTCGGAAAAGTTAGTGATCGAGCTTTGTAATGGCAGAAAGATATACACAAAAGTAGAAAGAGAAGTTACTTTATAACCTGATTTCAATATGCGACGTTTATGCGACGTCGCATATTTTTTTGAGAGAAGGAGGAAAATCTCATGGGAAATAATCAATACAAAGGCTTTGCTTATACGAAAGGAAGCGATAAACCAACTGTCGTATACGGAACGTCCCCGGAGGACATCCTTGCAAAGTTAAAATCCTATAACATTGCAAGAATGGAACAAGACAAGTTTATGAAATGCAACATCGGCAGCCTAAATGTGGAGACGAGTAAATATGGGGATTATCATAGATATGAGGTTGCCACGGGCAAGGACATATCGCCCATTTATCTACAAATTCCACCGTTGGGGGAGAACGAGTTTCGTAAAGTTGTTGCAGATCTGGATGCTGCTGATGCAAAATTTAATTCACACAAAAAAAGATGGTACATCACGCCCGATCAGGATCTGCAGAAATTTCAGGCCATTTGCAATCAGTTTTCCAACGAAAACATCAAAGATACAACACAACAGACGCCCAAGAAAGAATTTAGTGACTTTCTTGCTGAAATTGAGTTTGAAATGTCGTTACCCAAGGTGCCATTTCAGATTGAGGGTTTGGAAATACAATACGCTGTTAAAATGGAAAACCAGCAGACCGTGATCATTCCAGAGTCCGCCATCAACATGTGGAAAGTAAACGGCTCAATGAATGAGTTCTTGGACAGATTAAATGAAAAGGCAGTCGAGCAGCTTCAGCAGATTTCTAGCGACTTGGAGCAGATCGACCCGGAACAGATTGTTGACGAAAGCGAATACAGCATCAGCACAAGCAAAGACTCTGCAGATAACCGCTGTACGATATGGTTTAATGACGGCAGAGAGCCGATCAATTTTCATGGCGATGAATATGGACTCCATTTTCCGACCATGGAGGCCGATGCGGTTGCGGAGTTTGTGGCAGAGTACTTTAGACAACAGGATCATCCGGAGCTGAGCATGCAGATGGAATACAGTAAAGGAGACTGGATTGACTGTTATGTGCCGTTAAGACTACAGGACAGTTCTCCTAATCAGCCTATTTACGTGGAGAATGTCAGACATATCGTTGGCCGTGTTCAAAATGTTCAATCAATCCAGGCGCAGGAAGGCGTTCCGGGTGCAGGAATAGATGGAAAATCCTATGAAATCTGGCATGGTGACGGAAGCACGGAGACCATTCGCAGCGATGAGATTTATGCATCCGATCAGGCGCGCGTGCTGTTGCGAGCAGCTGCGGATGAGCTGACTGGCGTACAATTCGACTTGCTCGCGGACAGACGCCTTTCTGCAGCACAGATGGAGGAAATCCGTTTTGGGTTTAAGGATGGATTAAGCGTAGAGCAGGTTGCTTTATATGCCAATCCAAATATGACGCCGGCCGAGATGGATTTGTGTCGGATCGGACTGACAAACGGACTGGAATATGCAGAACTCAGCAGGCTGTTAAAGGAAACAAAAGAATTATCGTGGACGGACAGCCGGAATCGATTAAATGAAGTGATCAAAGAACACGGGGTGATAGAGAAAGCGAGGACGGTCGCTCATGAGGCTGGGCTTGCTTTTTCGGAAAATATGACCCCAGAAGAAATTGATCCTTATGTATATGACGGGAGCATGAGCGCTGAAGATTATATGAAGATGCTCGACAGGGTAGAAAAAGATGCAGCGGTCAATTCTGCTGCAGAACCGACCGTCACGATCGTATGGAGTGAAAGCGACCGCCTGCGTGAAGGGGAAACAATGCCTCTTTCCCGCGCAAATGAACTTTTTGCAAAATTGGACAAAGAAAATATAGACAATCCTTATTATCTCAAAACGAAATTTAGGATTGATTATGTGATGGACGGTGAGTCGAAACATTACGATGGCCGGCAGGACTTAGGCGACGGGGACGGTTCCCTTGTGGAGCACATAGAGCGGTTTCATGCAGGATACCTGAATAATGAGGAATGGAACGACCACATTTTACGCAATGATGGTCAAGCGGCACTGGAAGCGGACAGGGAGATGAGAACCAGAGTGTTGAATGAGTTTGTCCCCTATCTGAAGCTGCATAGCAACCTTGCCGAAATGGAACAGACAGCTGGGGAGGTGTTAAAAAGTTATGTTTCTGAGTGCAGAGGACTTATCAACCAGGGAGACTATAACCTGCCGCCGGTTCCGCAGCTTGCAGAGTTGGATTTTGAAGCCTATAAGGAACATGTTAGGGAAGAAGTCGCACAGGAAGCAGCTGTTGCGGGAATGACGGTGGATGAATATGCCGCAAATGGGTATGAACCTTATGCGGCGCCGGAGCAGGAAGCAGAACAGACGTCCGATTTTTATGGGATGTCGGAAATTCAATTGCATATCGCTGAACACATACAAGAAAATTTTGTGAAGGGTTTTGTGTCCATAGAACCGGTAGGAGATGACAAAATTCGGATCACCGACTTGACAGGGGAGTCGATGAATCTGGCGATGACTCAGTCTGGGGGGATTATTGATGCGGATACAAATAAGATATATGGATATGCAAAAGAAGGATACAGACCTCCTGCGGCGCCGGAGCAGGAAGTAGCACAAGAAGCAGCACAGACGGTCGATTTTTACGGAATAAAAGTTCCCTTAGAGAATGGCATGCGTGTGATCACGATGGATGCGATTTATCATGTGAATGAACAGGGGATTGAAAAGCCGGATTTTAGTAGCTGCGTTTTCCGTGGTATTGATTTTCCTTCTTTTTTTCCTACGTCAGATGTGAACTTTGCAAACAGTAAGTTTTATCAATGTAGATTAATTGATTTTGATATGAGCCAAAGTAACTTCCAGGGCGCTTCTTTGCAGGAAACTTATTTGAAAGATGTTGTATTGGAGCAATGCGATTTCAGCAAAGCGTCCTTAGAAAATGTCAGGATCAGATCATCTGAGCTGACAAGAGTTAATTTTTCAGAGACGACAATGAATTATACCTATTTTGAGAACTGCGGGATTGCTGAGAATGATTTTAACATGGCCAAAATGGATTGTGTGCATGTGTATGACTCCTGCGACATCACGGATGATCAGAAGAACCTTGATACCGTTACATATACGATCAGCGGAGCAGATCCGGCGGAAATCGAGAAAATGAAAGATAAGGTAATGTGGCGTCTGTCCGGATCGGAGATCAAATATGAGCGGAAAGAAGAACTGTCCCGGCTTTACGAAAAAGAGAGCAGCGATCCTGATACGCAGGAGTGGCGGGAGGATTTAACGTACGAAGAAAGTGAGTTGGTGAAAAGTTGGGATAAGCAGCGTCACATGCTTTCTGATGTGTTATTAGAAAAGCAGCATCGGCAGGAGCATTACAAGGAGCGCTACAATAACATGGCAGCACAGTCCGAAGAAAGGCGCTCAGTTGTAAATCAGCTCCACGAAAAGCAGAAAATGGTGTCTGCATCAGCAGAAGCGCCGGCACGTGAGGACAGGATCAAAAAAGCAGATGCAATCGCAAAATAAGAGAGAGGAGGGACAGAGAGCCATGAATGCAGAAAAGGAGATCATTTTTATTGATGAGGAGACATTATCTCATGATGAGTTAGAAGAAGGAGATCAGTATGGAGCAAAAGACGAATGAATACCGGAAAGCGATCGCGGATGCCTTTGTGAAAAGCCTTCAGGAGAACTCATTAGAATGGAAAAAAGGCTGGAATAGTTCCGTAGCAACGCCGCAGAATGCCATAACAGGAAAAAATTATAAGGGATTAAATCGATTTTTTCTTACGCTCCATTCCATGAGTCACAACATAACGGATCCGCGGTGGGCGACTTTTAAGCAGATTCAAGATAAGGGCTGGCGGCTGAACAAAGGTGCCAAAGGGCGGAAAGTGGAATACTGGACGCCGTATGATTATCAGAACAAAAAAAGCTTAGAGTGGTCAGAATACAATAAGCTTTTGAAGGATTCGGAGAGAAGAAAGCAGATCGGAATTGTGGCGAAATACTATCATGTGTTTAACGGGCAGGACATTAGCGGGATTCCCGAGCTGCCGGAGCAGCCGGAGCGAGTGGAAGCTGTTTCAGATCAGATCATTGATACGATCTCGCGCAATATGGGCGTGGAGATTGCCAATGAGGGAGGAAATCAGGCTTATTATAGCATCCAGCGAGATAAAATCTTTCTTCCGCCGAAAACAGCATTTATATCCGATTATGAGTACAATTCTACAGCGCTTCATGAGCTGTCTCATGCGACGGGAGCAGCGAATAGGCTCAACCGTGATATAAAGAATCGGTTTGGTACGGAAAGATATGCGTATGAGGAACTGGTGGCGGAGATCAGCTCCTGCTATATGGGAGAGCACCTGCAGATTCAGCAGACAGCAGAACATATAGAAAATCACAAAGCATATGTGCAGAGCTGGATCAAAAAGATCACCGAGAAACCGGCTGTCCTAATGAAAGCAATCCGGGATGCCGAGTGCAGCGCAAACTATTTGGAGTATCAAGCGGAGCTGATCAGCGAGAAGGAGTATCAGAAGACGCTTTCAGGCACCATGGAAGTAGAGCCTGACGAATTGGCACCGAAGGAGGCAGCAAGGGAACGCAGAGCAGATCCACGGGAATTGCGGGTATCAATCGTTCCGAAACAATCAGTAGTGAAACTGCTCAACGATAAAAAGGAACATGTATCGGTGTCTGCCGCTGAAGCGTCGGCACATGGTGATAGGGTTAGAAAGGCAGAGACACTCGCAAAATAATCATTAACCGGAAAGGCAGTCATTATGGCTGCCTTTCTTTTATGCGACGTCGCATAAGAAAGGGGTCAAAAAAGATGGGAAAAGTACTTGTGATAGCAGAGAAACCATCCGTTGGGTGGGATATAGCAAAAGCGCTCCGGGTAACAGGACAAGGACAAAAAGGTGGTTATATTGAAAATGATCAGTATATCATCACATGGGCAATAGGGCATCTGATCGGGTTAAAATATCCGGAAGAACATAATCCAGCGTACAAAGTGTGGAAACGTGAAGATCTTCCGTTTGCATTTCCGCTTTCAGAATCGCTCAAGGTTCTGCCGGATACAGCTGCACAGTTCAAAGTTATCAAAACTTTGATTAACCGTGCGGATGTGGATTATCTTGTGAACGCCGGTGATGCCGGGCGTGAAGGGCTGCTTATTCAGGAATGGATCTATCGTATGGCAGGAAACAAAAAACCGATTAAAATGTTGTGGATCAGTTCGTTTACGGAGGAGGCGGTGAGGCAGGCTTTCTCATCCGGCTTAAAAGAACGGAAGGATTTTATGGGATTGCTGAATGAAGCAGAAGCAAGAGCGCAAGGAGATCATCTGTTAGGAATCAATTATTCAAGATTGTTGACACTTACCAGGGCGGAACAAGGTACGTCACTCAGCTATGGACGTTGTCAGACGCCGCTGCTCCATATCATTGTAAAGCGGGATGAGGAGATTGCACGTTTTAAGCCGATGCCATATTTTAACATCAGCATTACCTATAAAAAGGGATTCAAAGGGCTGCTGGTGGATGAAAACGGGAATCGAATCGATTTTACCGACCGGACGGAAGCAGAGAGCGTTTTGAACAGGTTATCTGCATCTGCAACAGTTCTTTCTTATACTGAAGAAGAAAAAGCGAAAAAAGCGCCGTTGTTATATAACCTTGCCGCCCTGCAGAAAGTGATGGGCAGTAAATACGGATATACGCCGGATCAGACGCTTGCAATCGCCCAGGCATTGTATGAAAAGCATAAGATATTGTCTTATCCGAGGACCGACAGCCAGTGTCTCAGCACTGATCTTTATCAGGAGATCAATCAGCACCTACAATGCTGCAAATTCGGCAGATTTGGCGCTTTTGTCGAACGCATCAATACCGATGCCATGCAGCTGCAGAAACGTTATTTTAATGACCTGAAGGTGTCGGATCATCATGCGCTGATACCGACGATCCAGCCGGACATGGCGGAACGGTACGCGAATCTGACGGATGAAGAAAAGAATGTTTTTGATGCCGTTGTATCGAGCTTTATTGCCATCTTTCTACCGGAATATAAGTATAGCATGACAGAGATCGTGACGGAGATTAGCGGATACCGCTTTATCAGCAAAGGGATCACGATCCTTTCATTAGGTTATAAGGAAGTCCTAAAGATCGATCCGGAATCAGGCGAGGGCGAGGAGAAAGATGAAAAGCAGATACTTCCCAAACTTGAGGAAGGAGCAGCGATCGCGGTGGATAGCAGGGAGATTCAGGATAAGATGACAAAAGCTCCGGGAAGATATACGATCGCCGGTCTGATCGCTGTCATGGAGAAGCATAATATCGGAACAAGTGCGACTAGGGCGGAAATCGTCAAGAAGCTCCTGAATCCGAAACGGGCATTCATTGTATTGGAAAAGGGAAAATACGCCTCTACGGAGCTTGGCAGACGCCTTGTTGCCATCGTTCCGGATAATCTGAAGGATGTTGCATTGACGGAACATTTTGAGGAAGATCTGAAGAAGGTCAATATGGGAAGTATTACCCAGGAAGAATTTCTAGGCGCGCTCCTGACCGACTTAAAAGCGAATATCGAGCGCTTCAGCGCATCGGACGGAGAGCGGATAGGGAACGTGAGGGAAAGTGTTGGCGTATGCCCGCTGTGCCATAAAGCAGTTATGGAGACGGCAAAAGCATACGGGTGTTCCGGATATAAGGAAGGGTGTAAGTTTGTGATCTGGAAGACGATCGCCGGAAAGACGATTTCCAAACAGCAGGCACAGCAGCTTTTAACAAAAGGCTGTACTGCCAAGTTGAAGGGATTTACCGGGAAAAAGGGTAAGTTTGATGCTGCACTGCTCCTGAAGCCGGACGGAACAATTGGATTTCAGTTTGATAACAAAGGATCTAAAAAATCATAGAAGGAAAAAACACCGGAAGCGTGTTTGCAAGGGCGGAATCAGGTTGTGGGAGTAAAATCTTACAACCTGATTTTTTTGGAGGAAACATAGCATGGAAGAGAAACAAGAACATATTTCAAGTATTGATGGTCCGGAAAACAAAAAAAGTTTTTCATGGCAGGTAGACGAGAGTCTAAAAGGTACACTAAGTCCATATACAGCAATTAAGATCTGCGATACACCCAAGCTTTTATTAGATGTTGGATGTAGCCAGTTCCCAATGCTATATACTCAGAGGCATCTTAGAAATGCTGTTAAGCCGATGGATAGAAAGGAACATCAGCATGGATTGACTGTAGAACAAATAAAGAAGCTTCCCCAATTATTAGAGATGCCAGTCATGATCTTTGACTCTATTTCAAAAAGCGATAGCCTGATAGTTGTTACATCAGAATTTGATTCCAAGGATAATCCGATTTTGGTAAGTGTAAAGCCAAATGGAAAAGGGAGATATGAAGTAGAAGAGATCAATTCAAATTTCGTAACCAGCGTTTATGGAAGGAATAACTTTGCGGATTTCTTCAAAAGAACGGTTGACAAGGACTGTGTACTGTATGCGAACAAAGAGAAAAGCCAAGGAATGTTTGAAAGATGGGGAGAACAATACTCCGAATTAGCAAACACCCTTGACTTTGATATTATTATACACCAAAGCCGAAATATTGTAAATGGAAATTTCACGAAAACATTGGGTAGGACAGCATCAAAGTCTGATCAGAAAGAGCAAAAGCGGGTCTCGGTGCTGGACAAGTTAAATACGGCCAAAAGAGTAATAGAGCAATCTGCTAATGAATCAGAAAGAAAAGAACGATCTCATAGCGGTCGTGATGAACGAAACCGATAATCATAATTTAAGAGGTAAGCTGCATGCAACATGTAGCTTACCTTTTCAGAGGAGAAAATATGAGTGGAAGACTTAGAACACGAAACATACATTTCATGGTGAATGAATACGAACATGATCTTATTATGCAGCATGTCAAGGAGAGCGGTTCAGGCACAATCAGGGAGTATATGCTGGATATGGCATCAAAAGGTTGCGTTGTCAATGTGAACTTCGATGAGCTGCGTGACGTCAATTATGAACTGAAAAAGATAGGAACTAACATCAATCAGATTGCACATAAGGTTAATGCGGCGGATGCGGCTACTGTGAGTGACGTAAGAAAATTACAGGAAGATTGGAAATCCGTGATGAGAATCATCAGTATGAAGTTTTTGAGATTCACATAGTTATGTGATGCCGGATGTCGCATAAACTGATTTGGTTTGTTTAGATGTAGAAAGGTGAATGATCTATGGCAGTTACAAAAATAAAGGAAATCAGGAGTACGCTCAATAGGGCAATTGAATATATTTGCAATCCCCGTAAGACGAAAGGCGGACTCCTTATTGACTCTTTTGGCTGTGTGCCGGAAACGGCAGCGGCAGAAATGCGTATTACGGCAAATAAAGGAACCGGGATAGGAAATAGAGCAGCCTACCATCTGATCCAGTCTTTTTCTCCAGACGATCCACTCACAGCAGAGCAGGCACTTGAGATTGGAAAAAAATTTGCTTCCCAGATAACAGACGGCAGATATGAATATGTGATAGCGACGCACAATGACAGGGGGCATCTTCATAATCATATCATCTTTAACGCCGTGGATTTTGTTAATCATAGAAAATATCATCATGGTAACAAAGAGAAAAAAAGAATGCGTGATATTAGTGACAAGCTGTGTTATGAAAATAACCTTTCTGTAATCGAGGAGACTTCCGGGCGAAAAGGAAAAAACTATGAAGAATACCAGCAGAGCAAGGCCGGAACTTCGTGGAAAGAACGTTTGGCGGATCTGATCGATAAAGCTATTTCAGAATCGGTGTCATTTGACGAGTTCCTTGAAAAAATGGAATTGGAGGGTGTTGAGATCAAAAGAGGAAAGCATATTTCGTTCCGATGCGGACTTTTAGGGCAAGAGCGTATGACACGCGGTAAGCAGATCGGAGAAGGTTATACGGAAGATGCTATCCGGGCGCGGATCGATCATGATGAAACCTATCTTTCCGAACATCATTTGAATTTGAACCTGAAGCAGAAAGCTACCGAAAGAAAAGCGGATATTCGTTCTGAAACGGATCCTGCTCAAAATGAAAAGACCAAAGCTACGGAGAATCGTCCGACTGTTCAAAAACCGATCTGGAAAAAGAACGCATTGAACAGCTCATTCAAAAATAAAAACATCAATCTACTCGTGAAAACTTCGGAGATTCAGAAAGCAAGAGATTCACGCGCATATGCAAACGCAGTTGACAGAGGGAATATCAGCAGCTTAGTGAAATCTATGAACTTTTTATCAGCGCATCATCTTCAAACGTCCGATGATCTTGTAATCTTTGAGGATGGTGTCAGAAGCGCATTGCATATAGAAGAACGAAATCTTGATAATATCAACGAAGAATTGGCGCGGCTTCATGAAAAAATCAAGTTTACACAAAATTACAAAAAGAACATATCCGTATATATTGATTACCGGAGAGGCGGCAGCGATCCTGCATTTTATAACAACCGCCGTGATGAAATAGATTCCTATCAGCTTGCGAAGTTGTATTTTGATAAAAAAGGAATCGTACCAAAGGAGTTAAAACTGAATGAACTGTTTGATCAATACCGCGCGCTAAAGAGCGAAAAGGAAGCATGTCAGAAAAGCGTTACTGCACAGAAGTCGTTGCTCCGTGATACTGTCACGGTACGAAAAAATTATGAAACTGTTTTGAATGTGAAACTGAGTGAATCTGCCGATAATGTAGAAAATGATTCCGGGCAGAAAAACAAAAAGCGCGATGAACGGGAAATATAAACAAAGACCAAATTTGAAGAAGATTGCAAATCTAAGATCGTATCGGTTTTTCAAAATCCATGATTTTGAATGCCGATACGGTTTTATTTTTTTGCCTTTTCGCAAAGTTCAGCTTGTCTGAAAATTTGTGAAACTCATTTTTTAGGATTCGAAATTTGCGTGCAAAATTCTCGAAACCTAAAAAATGGACTCTTTGGCGCAATGCGCAAAAGAGAAAAATAAGGGGTTTGGGGATATGCCCCAACAAGCAGATTTTTTCAAAAACGCCCGATAGGGGAATTTTTGAAAAAATGGCAAGTGTGTACACACTTGCGATGCTTGCTATTCTCAGAATAGTCAGGAGCGAAGCAGGACAGACAGCCCTGTCCGTTGCTGATGGCAACGGACGAAAAAAGAGAGTGAACAGATTGATAAACAATGGAAAAGAAGTATCGGACATGCTATACTGTTTTTGCTACCACCCCTAGACAGGTAGAGGAAGGGGGTGAGCCAACATGGACTTAATCGCATCATTTCTTCTCTCCGTTGTGGCAAGCATAGTTGCCTACTATGTTTGCAAATGGCTGGACAGAGAGGAGTAACTGGTAGCCAGCCTAAGGTATAAGCCACCTTCCCAAAACGGAATAGAAAAACCCCAGAGGTCGCAACTCCGGGGTTTTTCGCTGTGCCAACATGGACACTCGCATCATTTTGCCTACTGGCATTATAGCATATGCCGTTTGGCATTACAAGTATTCCCTGAATTTCTCTCAATATGAGTTTTTGTGCTTAATCATAGTTGTCAAGTTACGATATATTTCTGAAATGAGATTAAAAATACAGGCTGGTTACAATTGACGGTTTACATTTCCAGTATTTGGTTATAAAATAAAAAAGGATGAATTGATGGAGTGTACCTAAAAAGAGATGCAATAACATAATATACGACGAGGAGGACGCTAAGAATATTTTCAAAGCTAATGTTGATCCCAATGAAGTGTTTAATCCTAGAGGTGAATATAATCCAGAGATGTATATACAAAGACCGGAATATGAACAGGATTTTAGCATTGCCCTGAGAAGCAATTTATGTGTATTGGTCCATGGTCAGAGCGGAACGGGAAAAACGTGGCTAACAAGAAGAATGTTAGAGAAAGAAAAAATATTTTATAAAGTAGTGAATCTTGCGAATGCTGCTAATTGCAAAAGCATATATACTTGTTTTCTACATATTATGCTTGATGATAATTGGATTATTAAAAATGGAAAAACAGAAACTAAAGCAGCTGGAATTAATGTAGCAGTAGCAAGTGGAACGCTTGAAGCAACTACTTCATATGAGAAAAAAGTGGACTATTTTATGGAATTTTTAAGGTATATGGAGCACAGAGCTTCTGACAAACAGAAAAAAAGATATATTGTATTCGAAAATATGGAAGCCATACTGGATAATGATGAATTAATAAGCCAGTTGGCAAATTTAATAACCTTAATTGATGACGAGAAGGTGGCATTGTATAAGACTCAATATATTATCATTGGGGCAACGAAAGATATACATCAATATTTTCGTAGAGTTCGTAACGTTAATACTATTGAAAATCGCATATTTGAGTTAAATGATGTAAGAACCCTAAACACACTTCAGGCCAAGACCTTAATTATAAGGGGGTTTGAAAAACTTCAAATTCCATTTGCTTCTCCAAACGTAAGAAATTTTTGTATTACTGAATATATCAGAATTACCGGAGGAATTCCGCAAAGAATACACGAATTATGCTTGATTTTTGCGCAAATAGTTAGAAGTAGAGACCAAAGTGTTGGCGTAGAATTAGAACAAGTCAACGATGGGGTAAGAAGGTGGATTGCGACATCATTAAATAAGAATTATGCATATATTTCAAGATTACTTGAAAGAGAAGATGATGCAGGCGCCCTTAAAAACAAGATACTATATTGCGTAGCACAAATAGACAACCTATATTTTACCGATGATGATATTGACAAAGAATTAAAACTGGAGTTTCCTAAGTTCATGGAGGGAAAGAGTGTTAGATCAACGAAAACGCTAGATGAGTTGTGCAAATGTAACCCGCCGCTATTAAGTAAGACAGAGGATGTTTTTGGAGAGTATTCCTTTATTGACTTTAAGTGTGCGTTATGTCTTAGAGCTATTCTTAAAAAAGAGGGAGAGGTTGTTTATAAGAACGACACCTATGATATAGGATAGCATGTTCTATACGTGAGTTTTCAAAGGCACATATAAACTAATTGTAAAACTATACACAAAGGAATGGCCGCAGAGATATTGATTATTAAAATATTAAATTAATAATTTGGACAGGAGAATAATAGAAATTTACAAAAGGGGATAAATTGTTATGTATCATGGATGTGAAAGTGAAATAATACAAGATTTGATTGAGAGCGAATTTAGAAAAGCTTTATTTGATCGTGATACACAAGATTTTTTTAAGAGAAAAAAATTTAGAATTTATGGAGAAGCACTTGGTAGTGTAAAGGACGTTAGTTCCATGTTAAGCGCATTAGAAAAAATTTATAAAACTTTTCTAGAGTGTGGTATGATAATTTATGAATCAAAATTTATTAGAAAAGATAAGCTTCATAAACGTGGAACGATTCAGTTTGAGTTTGATAAACAGAAATTTAAATTTCAAGCACCATATTATTTAACGCCTGAAGATGTCATTCTTGTAATAGATAAGGTAAACTTTAATTCGCCAGGTTCTTGGGATGTTATTGGTTCATGGAATCCTCTCAGTCAGATAAGGAAATATGTTAACGAAAGGCATGAAAGAATAAAAGATAAAAGATATGGTTGGGAATTGGATAAGAAAATGAAAGAAGCTGAGCTAGAGGAAAAAAAGTTAAGGAATGATCAGATACGATTAGAAATAACAAAAGAAATTATAGAACAGTTAAAAGAAACGGGGATGTCAAGCAGAGATCTTTCTTCTGTTGCGCAAGATTACTATAAAAATTTAAGGTTGCTGGATACACATATAGATAGCGGAAGAATAGTTCAGATAGAAGAAGTAGATGATGAAAGTTAGTTTATACATAGCTTTGTTTAATATTATTAAATTGCTGGGACCATAATTTCAACTGGTAATTTACATTTAGGAGTGCTAATATTAAACTGGATACAAAACTACACACATGAGGAGGAGCAATAGATTGAAAACCACATCAAGTCTTAGTGATGCAATATTTATAGATAGTGTCATATCAATGATTTTGGGCATACCAATAGTTGTTGGTATTGCTATTTTGGCAGTGCCTCTTTTCCTTGTTTCCTGTATAATAGGTATACCATTTGAAACATTGATACAAACATTACTTGTGTTTGGAATTGCAGTTTTTATAGTGTGGCTGTTTAGTAGATTTCAAATCATTGAGAATGGGATTGTTGGATTTATCTGCGGGTGGTTGGTTTATTCATATCTAAAGCTGCATCCGGCGTTTTGTATTTTGGTTGGTGTAGCTGTAGTAGGGGCTTTTTTCGGAATTACAAAGCTAAAGGTTGGATTCTGGATAAAGACGATACTGTTTTCTTTGCTTATAACGATAATAGTATATGTGATATTTTATTCGAAAACGGGCTTGTTTCCAGCGTCAGATAACATTTGGCGGGTGTCGTTCTTTGTTATCTTTCTATTGGAAAACTTATATATTAGATGTTCTATGCGTGATCGGCTGGATTAAGATATACATAATAAGTTGCATAATAACAACGGAGGAGGAGAAGTACAATGAGAAAAAAGAAAAAGATCATATCAATTTGCATGGCAGCGCTTGTCATGCTGCTTGCGATCGCCAGCTGTGGCAAAAAGGAGAGCTTAGTCGGAAAGTGGGTTGCCACAGATGAAGCGACCGGAGAAACTGCAACAATGGAGTTGTTCAGCGACGGATCGGGAATATACACCGCCGAAGAGTTATCGTATTCCTGCGCTTGGATAACTGAAAATGGGAGATTGAAAATTGAGATAGATGCAGGAATATTTGGAAAGATTTCACACGTGGCAGACTATGAAATAGATGGTGATAAGTTAATACTGTCAGACGAGGACGGAGCGGTTACGTTTATAAGAGAATGATGTGTTCATAATAAAACAGGACATTTCTTATGGGTTTCATGAGAAATGTCCTGTTTTATAGATCAGCCAGTCTGACTATCTGTTAAAATAGATGATTTTGCATTGTTGTTTTCTTTTTTGGCTCGTTCGAGCTTAAATTCAATTAACTCCTTGATTTCGTTTTTGTCCGTTGAGGAAAGCTGTCTGAATGCATATAGGAAATTTTGCTCATCTGTATTATTGCTGTAAGATTGTTCCGTTTGATCTTCGCCGGTGAGAAGCCAGTCGCAAGAAACGGAGAAATAATGACAAATGTTTAACAATACATCCGAGGTCGGATATATTTTCCCCTGTTCAATTCTGCCAACATTTGAGCCGTGCAGACCGATTATAGCGCCTAATTCTTGTTGCGTCATTTTCTTGTTTTTTCTAAGTCGTTTGATTCTGCATCCTAAATCATTTATATAAGCATTTGAAATACGAAATTCTTGAAAGTTTGGCTCATAAGTCTGTTGGAGTTCTTCTTCGCCAGTAAGAAGCCAATTAACGGAGCAATCAAGATATTCGCATATTTGAATTATATATTCCGATGGAACGGATCTGTTTTGCGTGAGCCATTGAGAAATAGTACTTTGAGCCTTGCCTATGTACTGAGCTAATCCTTTTTGACTTAGCATATGATTGCTTTTATCTATTCGTGTTGCGATTCGTTCATTGATTAAAGACATTTTACCACCTCAAAATTCACAAAAGTGAATAATATTAAAAATCATTGACATATTCACAAACATGAAATATACTAACAAGTATAAAACAACGTAGCAGACCAATAGACAACGATTCAAATAAACAAAAATATGCAAATTCGCAGTTTGCGTGGCTTGCGTAAGAACATAAAAGATAATTGTACAAGTTACTGAATGGCAAAAAAGACGCCATTTTTATTTTAGCATCAAAAGTTTCAAAAGTAAACTAAAGAAAGCGGAAGGTCAGGAAGGTCTGGTAGATGGGGAGGATCCGGAGTGCAACTGATTGATTTAGATATTATTGGTGGTACATTTGTACCTAGTGAGCGTTATACAGGCAGGGAAGTCATGGCATTATTAATGCAGCAGCCGGAACCTTTATTAAGATACTCACAATGGAGCAAGATAGCCCAAAAAGCGCAGATTGATCTGAATTTAGATAACAAAGCGATCGCAGAAAGGCTAGGCTATAGCCGCCAGTTCGTGACGGCAGTGATCAATGGCAGAAAGAAAACGCCGGACGCGATCGCAAGGATCAGTAAACAATTGGATATTCCACAGCCGGTTGACTTGGAAAGATAAGATAGCAGCGGTCCGAAAGGATCTCTCTATAGATTATGATCCCGTTAAGGCGGGCTTGCACTTTGACAAGTTCATAAAGTCCGGCAATGTACCGTATAGCAGGAGCTTTGGTATCAGATCTGCGATGATTGATGATCACAGGCAGGAGCAACCAATCTGTTTTACCTGTCCATGTCGTGGGAGGCATGGATGCCAGGATCGCTATATGGGTATAATGATACACCCCAAAGGATGGCTGCCCACAGGAATGGGAGGAGTAGGACGGTGAGGCTGTGCTGAAATGCATGTAAGACCAGCTGGAGTAACTCGTGGAGCTTCTGACCCGGAAGCCGCCGGCATTTTACTTTTTTGTCTGCAAGATAAAGAGAGGATATGCGAATGATTGATAGAAAATCATATTTGAAGCAGATAGATCAATTTTACAGCCATAGGCTGAACAGATTTGCTTCTATTTATGTGGGAACGACGCCTGATGTGCTTGTAAGTTATGGGGCGCCCAAGCTGCCACTTGTCATCAGACAAAGCATCCTCACCAAGTGCATCAGAAAGGCGACGGGGAGCAGGAGTGCGCATGAGCTGCCGAGAGATGTGATTGAAAATCTACCGGAGCAGATGGAACATCCGATTTTTCTGATCCGGGATAAAGCAAGAGATTCAATAGCACTTATATCGGATTATCAAGATCAGAACAATAACAGCATTTTGATAGCAATTAAGCTGAATGAAGATGAAAACAGCATGAAAGTGAATTCCATAAAAAGTATTTATGGAAAGGCAAGCTTAAAAGAATATTTGCAGAAAAACGCGGAATTACAGCAATTACATATCATTGACAATAAAAAAGCTGAAAGACTATCCCGTTTGGTGGGGTTCCAATTACCCCAGGCGTTGATAGCTTCCAGCCACAATATGAATCTATCACCAGGACAAAAAAATGTCAATAACAAAATTTCAGTTTTAGATAAGTTGGAAAGTAATAAGAAGAGGATCCATGAGACACATCCTGAAAAGATGGAGAAAAGCCATGAGCGTCATAGAGAACGCGAGTAGCAAATAGTATAGATCCACTGATTGTTTACATACCTCATTTTCACCGCATGATTTGGTTTTTAACTTTACCGTAAACACATAAAATGAATAAAAGAAACAGGTGACTGTATGATGATCAAGAACACAATACCGACATACGAAAATCCCAAGGAACGTGATATTCTGCTAAAGAAGCAGTATCATATGCTGCAACGGCGTTTTTATGAAGAAAAGAGAAAGGCGGAGAGAGACGGAAGGAGGAAATAGCATGCGTTATACCGCTCTTTACGGCCGCCAGTCTCTTGATGTCAAGGACAGCCTTTCCGTGCCGATGCAGATAAAAAAAGCACGGGCGGAGTGTGGTGAGGGTGAGGTATGTAAACAATACGTTGATAAAGGATTTTCCGGAAAGAACACAAAAAGGCCGGGGTTCCTTCAGCTGATGCAGGACATAGAGGATGACCTGATCGGCAGGGTGATCGTATACAAATTGGATCGCTTCAGCCGCTCCATCCTTGATTTTGCGGAAGCATGGGCGGTGATGGAGCGGCATCAGGTAGAATTTCTGTCTGTCAACGAAAAGTTTGATACCTCGACGCCAATGGGGAAAGCGATGCTCTTTATTCTCATGATCTTTGCGCAGATGGAACGTGAGACGATCAGCGAGCGTGTGACGGACAACTATTATGAGAGGGCAAAGTTCGGAGGATGGCTTGGAGGACCGGCGCCGTTTGGCATGGAGCTTTACCGGATCAGGGACGAGAGCGGGAAGCAGGTACCGTCCCTGCGTTATACGGAGCAGTTTGATCACTTGAAGATGGTGTTTTATGAGTATGCGCAAAGCCCGTTTCTTTCTTTGGGACAGCTTGCCAAGCAGCTGAGGGAAGAAGAAGTCTTATCACCGGGCGGCGGCGCGTGGAATAACGTCACGCTCTCAAGGCTTTTGAGAAATCCGGTGTATGTCATGGCGGATGCGGAAATATACAGATACTACAAGACGCAGGGCGTGAAGATCCTTCAGGAGCTTTCCTATTTTGACGGGAAGCATGCCGGCATGCTGATCAGTAAGCGCTGCGCAAAGGACAGGCAGCGCAAGTCCATGGAAGATTGGACCTTTACGCTGGCGAATTGGGAGGGAAGGATTCCGTCGGATATTTGGCTGGATTGCCAGTCAAAGCTTTTACGCAACCGGCAGCTTGGCAGGAGCGGCGCCGGAAGCCACAGCTGGCTGAGCGGATTGGCAAAATGCGCTTATTGCGGGCATTCTTTGACCGTTACCTATTATAAACAGCAGCGTTATTTTCATTGCGCCGGACGCCGGAGCGGGATCTGTCCGAAAAAGCCGGAGACACTCTATGTAGGAGAAATCGAGCAGATCGTGGAGCAGGAGCTTACGTCCGTCATGGAACGGTGTCTTGACGATCCGTTTGTGTTAGAGCCTGAGCAGCATGCGGAGAACCGGCAGGAGCTTGTAAAGATCGAGGAAGAGATCGAGAATCTTGTGAGCTTCATCGGATCGGGAAAAGCGGTTGGGACAACCGTGAAATATGTCAATGACCGCATTGCGGAGCTGTCTAAGAGACAGGCACAGATCCGGGAGGAGGAGCTAGCAAATGCAAAAGGCAGGAAGATCAGGCTGAAGAACATAGACTTTGCAGAATTGGACATAGAACACAAAAAAGAGGTCGCGGGCGCATATTTGCAGAAAGTTTTAGTCTGCGACCAAAAAAGTGTTGAAATCATCTGGAATATCTAATACAATATACGATGTCTTTCGGCGGAACGATAGAAAATGATTGGAATTGCTGTAAAATATGCAAATTATTTTTCTTATGGGGCATACTTGATTTTGGCTGTCGCATATGTTATACTGGCGGTAGCTAAAAGGATATAAGTACCGCGAGTACACAAAGCGAAAGCCCCAGAGCGTCACCTCTGGGGCTTTCTGCAGGCTAGTTGTCACTGTCGTTTCCGTCTAGCCATTTGCATACATAGTAGCTAACTATGCCTGCCATAACGGAAACCCAAAAGGATATAAGAATTTCCACGAGTACACCCCCTTTCTGTTGCCAGAATGGGTGCGACAACGTTGATATTATAACATGGTATATCCTAAAGCGGAATAGAGAAAGTTTTAGTCTGCGAACAAAATCTACAACATATCAAACAACAGTCTTTTTTGTTTCTGTAACGAGACTATCCACGTCCCACTGAATCGGGTAATATCCGCATTCCTCAGCGACGCGGATCACGGCGTTGTCATAGTCGCCGTAGGGCGGCCTGAACAGAAACATCTCATACCCCGTGAGCTCCTTGACGCGTTCATGAACGCTCATGAGTTCCTGCTTTTTTTCAGCGTCCGAGATCTGGCTCATATTTTTGTGATTTTCGCTGTGATTGCCGAGATCATGGCCGGCGGCGAGAATGGATTTCACATCATCAGGGTAGCTTTCCACCCATCCTCCTGTCATAAAAAACGTCACCTTAATATCGTATTTTGCCAAAATAGCAAGGATGTTCTGCGTATCCTCGTTACCCCAGGCCGCATCAAAAGTCAGGGCGATCTTTTGATCGGGGGTATCCACGCAGTAGATGGGAAGATTCCTGCCGCCGACACTGCTGTTTGTGGCAACCGCTTCCGGGAAGTGCTTTTGAATTCCGGTAATGAGGGCAAACACTGTAAAAAGAAAACAGAGCGAGAGGATCCCCTTTTCCAAAAGCCAGCTTAAGTACGATTGATCGTTTGATTCCTTCGTTTTATGTTTCATAGTGGAACCCGTCAGCTTTTTGTATCAGTATATGAGCATTCAGGGTTGACCTATTAGAGAAACTTTCACGATATTGCCTGAGGCTGCGGAGCCGGAAAGGGCGATTGGAAAACAGGAAAAACGTCCTGCTGTATCGCATGCTGCTTGAGATAGTCCGTCCAAAGAGAGACATACTTTGCCTGAAGATGAACGCCGTCAAAGGTATAGCTGTCTATCAAATAGCCGTTTTCATCGCACATCGCGGGATTGGAATCCAGCCAAAAAATATGCTCGTTGTCCACAAGTGACTGAAGCGCTTCATTTCGCTCGATAATGGCGGCATTATTAATATAAGTATGCTCCTTGTCCTTGCTCTCGGAAATATGCAGGATCGCCTGAAGATAAATAATGGCGTCCGGCTGCAGTTCCCGAAGCGTATTAAGAACCTCGCCGTAAGACCTGCAGAAGCTTTCGGCGGTACCCGTGCCGATTTCGTTGATGCCAAGCATCAGATAAATTTTCTTGAACTGATGATTGGTTAAATAATCCGTGACGGTTGTTTTGGTGGTCATTGTGGATGGCGTCAGTTTCTTATCCAGCACCGTATAGATCGTCAGTCCCGTATCTGCCAAAAAGGTGGTATGCTCCAAATTGGCATAGAGCTGCAGGCTTCGTGTGCGGGAATCGCCGATAAAGACGGCATCGTCAAAATAATCATCCTCCACCTGCATGTAATGAACGAGGGGGAGTCCGTCTTCTCCGAGCGCGGTCTGTTCAGGCTCGGGCGTATCAGCATCGCCGTTTTCTGCGCCCGAACCGGGAACGGTGTGCTCTGTCGAAATCAAACCGTCGGATGCGTGTTCCGCGTCGCCGCCATCCGGGGTGGTATCAGAAAACCCGCTTCCGGTGTCGCTGTCGGAACTATCCGTGTCTGCGCCGTGGGTGTCCGGATTGGTATCGTTGTTCGCGTCAATGTCGTTTATGGCGTCGTCTGCGCCGCTGTCATCTAAGTCAATATCAGCGCCGTCTTCACCGGAAGGATTGTCGGCTGTCAGGGATTCAGTCTGAAATGCCAGATCATTGGAAACCCTTATGTTCTGTCTTCTATAGTCTGTCATGGCGAGGACATCGTCAGAACCGTCCGGATGCGACAGCGTAATATGGAACGGCGACGGCCACGGCAGAATCCCGTCGTAAATGCCGTCGAAAAGAACAATCGTGATACCAAGGAGGCAGAGGAACGGTATTTTTTTTAAGCTTCGAAGAATGTATTTTTGTTTCATAAAAAATCATCATACCTTTCTGTATAGCGCGGACGAGCCGCAGTTGAAAGCCTGCCGGACATCGTTCTGTCAAAGCGGCGGCTGTTATAATCGGATCAAAATCGAAAATAGAGAAACGGGTTGTTGACGCTGATGACCAAATAGTAAATACTCAGCCAGAAAATGCCGAGCAGGATCAGGATCGTCAGCGGATTTTTTTTGTGGTTCCGATACAGCTTAGCGGGCAGCGGTGTGGAAAAAAGTACGCACAGTGCCAAAAGCGGACCGAAATCTTTCAGTGCGTATACATAATCCTGCGTGCCGAAGACCCATATGGACGAGCCGTTTAAGAACGGAAACAGCCTTGTCATGTAAGTCCAAAGGTAGGACAGATCCGTGATCGAAAAAATGACCCATGTGACCGGAATGAGGACAATGATATACAGATGCCCGAGAAAGCGGCATTTGCGAAACACCTTGCCGAGAAACAGTTTCTCTAAAGCGATCAGTACGAAAAACAGGAGTCCCCACAGGATGAAATTCCAGCTTGAGCCATGCCATAAACCGGTCAGTGCCCAAACGACGAACAGGTTGCGGACCGTCCGGGGCAGTCCGTTTCGGTTGCCGCCCAAAGGTATGTAAATATAGGTGCGGAACCATGTGCCGAGTGTGATATGCCATCGCCGCCAAAAGTCCGAGACGGAGGAGGCAGCATACGGAAAACGGAAATTTTCAGGGATGCTAAAACCGAGCATCTGTCCGAGTCCGATCGCCATCAGGGAATAACCGTAAAAATCAAAAAATATCTGAAAAGAGTACGCAAAAGCGCCCAGCCATGCAAGGGGTGTTGAAATGCTGTCAAAGCCCGTCACCTGAATATCGTTCCAAAGAAGGAAAATGCGGTTCGCGAGGAGTACCTTTGAGCCGAGTCCGATCGCGAAGGTTTTCAGTCCGTCCTCAAAATCCTCAAGGGATATGTGTCGGTTTTTTAACTGCGCCGAAACGTCAGGATACATAACGATCGGGCCGGCGATCAGCTGCGGAAACATGCAAAGATAGGTGCCGAGCGTGACAATGGAGCGCTCGGGCTTCTGGGTGCCGCGGTAAACGTCAATAATATAAGAAGCAATCTGAAACGTATAAAAACTGATGCCGAGCGGCAATGCAAGGTGAAGCAGCGGAATCTCCGGAAGAACGATTCCGGCATAGCGGTTCACGATCCCGATCAGTGAGTTGATATTTTCCAAAAGAAAGTCCGTATATTTGAACACAAAAAGCATGCCGAAATCATAGAGCATGGCCAATATAAAATAAAATTGGCGCTTTTTGGGACGTCGCGGACAGCGGGCGATGCTGAGACCGAGATGGTGGTTGATATAGACGGACAGCAGGATTAAAAAGATGTACACGGGCTCGCCGAGCGCATAAAAAACCAAGCTCCCGCCAAAGAGCGTGAGGTTGCGGTACCGTACAGGTGTGATAAAATATAGGATCAAAAAGACCGGAAGAAACCGGAAAATAAATGTTAGACTGGAAAAGACCATGGTATCCTCTATTCATAGTGCGCAGCGATTCCGGCTGTTCTCATGCGGTATCGCTCGCACACATTGTATTCTTATGTATATAACTGAATCTTCTGCGTTATTAATATATTAAGAAATTTTATGCTTAAAATCAATAGACAAATTATAAATCTCATGTTACAATGAACTTCCAATTGGAAAAAGTCTGTGTAAGACTTTTAGGGAAATTTCTCATAAACTCAGGCATTTCAAGGGACGATCTGTTCCGAACATGCAGCGGTTGATTCAATCGTGATTTCCAACAATTAACAAACCAACATTTGCAGAACGGGAGGTTTTCTTATTATGAAAAACAAAATAAAAACAGTGGCGGGAGTGCTATGTCTGGCGCTTTGTTTTCTGACCGCATTTTTGGGCTGTACCGCAGAGGTGTGCGCGGAGTCGGGACAGCTGACACACCGACATAGCGGAAGTCGTACCAATGGCGGTGGCTGCTATGGAACGAAAAAAATCGCGACGTGGGTTTGTCATTCCTTTAATGTCAGCACCGGTTTCAACGGGACAGACTATATTTATGTATGCGGACAGTGCGGTTTCCGTTGGTCCAGCCATGGAAAAGTGGATGATCCGAGGTGCAGCGGAGAGGTAACGGAGACGTATTATGAGGTCAGCTGCGGAAAAGAAGGCGCGGCGGCAGTATCCTTTTCCTGTGAAAAATCCACGCAGGGGTGGACAAAGGAGCTTGATCTGACAGCGTCCTATTCCGTGCATGAGGAAGGCATCAGTATTTCCGGCGTTCTCTGGAACGGCAGTCCGGGAGGTGCAGTCTGTCATGTGACCGAAAATGGTACATACACGCTCGGGCTTGCCGGAAGCGGAAATGTGGATTTTTCGCCGACGGTTTCCGTGACAGTGGACCGCATTGACAATACGCCTCCGGACATCAGTTCCTTTCGGACAACGTCAGATGCATGGGGATCGTCCGTGGAGCTTATCGTGAACGCCTCCGATGGAGAGTCAGGGCTTTCCGGCGAGGCATACTCGTATGACGGCGGTGTAACCTGGAGTTCTTCCAATACCCACACGGTCACGGCAAACGGCGGCTATTCCGTTTGTGTGCGGGACGCAGTGGGCAATGTCAGCACGGAGGAGACCACGGTGGAGCGCGTTGACTGCACACCGCCAATTGTATCGGTCTCAACGAATCCGTCCGTTGAAAACTGGTATGATGGCAGTCTGACTGTTACCGTTCATGCGCAGGACGCCGGGAGCGGACTGGCGGATGCTCCCTATTCTTTTGACGCAGGAGCGACCTATTTGGTTGGGAATTCTGCTACATTATCGGGAAGCGGTACACTTGAGATCGCCGTGGCAGATCGGGCGGGCAATGTGACGCACCTCTCTTTTCATGCGGAGAAGAAACAAAAACCGCAGCCGACGACTGCGCCGGGCGGCGGAAATACGGAGGGTGGGTCCGGAAGCAGCGGAGCCGGAAATACCGGAAGTGTGACAGGAGCCGGAGGCACGGGAACGGGCGCAGGAACAGGAAGTGAAACCGGAGCGGGCGGCTCGGAACTTGGCGGAACCAATGGGAACGATGGCTTAAATGGAGGCGATGGTATCAGTGGCTCGGATACGAACGGAACCGGAAATAGCGGAAACGCAGGAGCAGACGGCAGTGGTACAAGTGGCGTAAACGGCGCGGGAACGGGCGCAGGCGTGAGCGGCATCAGCAACGGAACAGGCAGGGCAGATACTGGAGGAACGGGTATCAGCGAGAATAGTTCCGGTAGGGCAGGAACCGGAGACGGAGCGGGAAATAACAAAGGTGAAAAGAAAGACCGCTATGGCTTAGGCGGGGGCGGAACGAACGAAATGCGGTCTGATGCGGAGGGAACGCTTCCGCAGCATTACCCCGGAGGTCTGCCCCGTGTGGGAAGCATGACAAACGGCCATCAGAATGTGAGCGGGACAGACAGTGAGGACGGAGTCGGTGGCCTGGACGGAGCCGGAGGTGCGGACGCAACCGGAGGCACGGATGGAATTGACAGCTTGAACGGAGTGGATGGTGCCGGCGAGGAGGAGGCGATCATTCAAAACGAGCTACTCGCCTCGGCGAACGAACAGGAAGCGGCAATCCTGCAGAGGACGGGAGATTCTGCGGGAGCAGAGATGCCATATGTCAGCATGCCGATGCTTGTTGTGTGCGCGGCCTCGCTTGCAGCTGCGGGGATATTCGGATGGGCGGTGCTCTTTGGCGTGCGGGTCGATACGAGGGATGAAAAAGGACATTACCGCTTTGCAGGGATCACACGCGTGACAACCAAAGAGCAGGAGCGGCTGCGTGTTGTGCCCCTCACAAAACAGATCATTCGAAATTCCCACACCAATGAGCTGCGCATCCGTTTCGGTCCGCTGTGCCACAAAAACTGTGAAGGGGAGACCCTGCTGCTGCGCTACCGCAGCATGAGGCGGGAATTCAAAGCGCAGCGCACGGTGGAACTGCATATTCGTGCGTAGACGGGCGTTGCAAATCATTCCAAAATTTGTTACTATGCATAAGGAAACAATGATTTGCTTTGAATTTCCTTAGAAGAGTATTTTGGAGGGTGCCGATATGGGCTGGGAAGCAAATGTGAGGACGGTAACACCCTATGTTGCGGGCGAACAGCCCAAAGAACAGGGCGTGATCAAGCTAAATACAAATGAATCACCGTATCCGCCCGCGCCGGGAGTGGCGCGGGCGCTGCGGGAATATGACGCGGGCATCCTGCGCAAATATCCGGATGCTGAGACCGAGCCGCTTTTATCAGAGCTTGCGGCTTATTATGGTGTGGAAAAAGAGCAGGTGTTTGTCGGAGTCGGTTCGGATGACGTGCTGGCGATGGCATTCCTTACTTTTTTCAATCATCCGACGCTGCCCGTGCTGTTTCCTGACATTACGTATTCCTTTTATGACGTGTGGGCGGAATTGTTTCGGATTCCCTTTCAGGTACAGCCACTGGACGAACAGTTTCGTATTAAAGAGGAGGACTATCATAAGCCGAACGGCGGCGTGATCATTCCGAATCCGAATGCGCCGACGGGGGAGCTTGCGCCGATTGAGATGTTTGAGAATATCCTGCGGGCGAATCCTGACGTGGTCTGTATCGTGGACGAGGCATATATTGATTTCGGGGGCGAGAGCTGTCTAAAGCTGATCGACCGCTATGAGAATCTGCTGGTGGTACAGACGTTCTCTAAGTCGCGCGCGCTTGCAGGGATGCGCATCGGCTATGCGTTTGGTTCCGAAAAGCTGATTCGCTATCTGAAGGATGCAAAATATTCGTTTAACTCCTATACGATGAACAGCGTTACAATGTAATCGGGCGTGGAGGCGGTGCGCGACGATGCCTATTTTAAGGAAATAACGAAGAAAGTGATCGCGACACGGGAGAGAAGCAAACGGGAGCTTGCGGCGCTCGGATTTTCGTTTTCCGATTCCAAAAGCAACTTTATTTTTGCGACACATGAGAAATACGGCGCAAAAGAATTATTTGAAGCACTTCGGGCGCATAATATCTATGTGAGATATTGGGATAAGCCCCGCATCGGAAATTATCTGCGTATTTCCATCGGTACGGACGAAGAGATGGATACGTTGTTTACGTTTCTGAAAGAATATTGCAGGGCATAGGCACCGAAAAAAGACAAAGAATGGAGAGATCGTACAATGGTAAAAACAATATTACATGGTATTATTATCGGAATTGCGAACATTATACCTGGTGTGAGCGGCGGAACCATGATGGTGTCCATGGGGATATATGATAAAATCATCCATTGCATTACGCATTTATTTCAGGAGTTTAAGAAAAGCGTGCTCTATCTGCTGCCAATCGCGATCGGTATGGGAATTGCCATTGCTGCAAGCGCGTTCGGCTTAGAATATTTGTTTGCACATTTTCCGGTACAGACGAATCTGCTGTTTATCGGACTTGTGATCGGTGGTCTTCCCGCCATCTGGAAGCGTGTGCAGGGAGTAAAAAAAGAAAAGAACTGTCAGGTTCACATCGGACATATCGCGGTCGGAATCGTTTTTTTGGCGCTGGTCGTCTTTTTGGCAGTCATTGGAGAAAAAGAAGGCACGGCGGCGAACATGAGCTTTACGCTGATCAATGTCCTGAAATTGTTCGGCGTCGGCATCATTTCATCCGCGACCATGGTCATTCCGGGTGTCAGCGGCTCGATGATGCTGCTGCTTCTGGGGTACTATAATCCGATCATCGCGCAGATCAGCGACTTTATCCGCGCGTTGACTTCGTTTGATATAAACGGGATTCTCGCAGGATGCGGCGTCCTGATCCCGTTTGGCATCGGCGTGGTGTTCGGCATTTTTGCGATCGCGAAGCTGGTGGAGATCATATTTGACAAATTTCCGCTTTACGCGTACTGGGCGATCATTGGACTGATCGTGGCATCCCCTGTGGCAATTTTGCTCATGGGAAGTTATCCGGCGCTGACGGTCGTCAATGTAGTAACGGGCATCGTGTGTCTTGCCGCGGGCACGTTCTCAGCAATGATGCTCGGTGAAAAGTAACGGCAGGGCATAGAGTCGGAAAGCGGTACGAAAGGGAACGGCAGACTGCAGTGTTGAAGCTCGGCAGGGAATAGCGGCAAATCGGCGGGTACGAAGATCGGAGGCGGCGCATGGAGGCCTATATGGATTTTGCGCGGGTATATGATGAATTGATGGACGAGACGCCCTATATAGAATGGTGCAAATGGATTGTTTCCAGGCTCTGGGAAAGCGGGATCAGAGACGGTCTTGTCTTAGATCTCGGCTGCGGAACGGGAAATTTGACGGAGCTGCTCTATACTGCGGGGTATGACATGATCGGTGTGGACGCTTCGGCGGACATGCTTGAACAGGCTGTGCGCAAAAAAGAAGAAGCGAATATCGACGTATTGTATTTAATGCAGGAGATGGAGGCGTTTGAGCTATACGGAACCGTACGCGCGGTCGTCTGTTGCTGTGACTGCATCAATTATCTGACGGAGCCGGAAGCGCTTCTTCGCTGCTTTAAGTTGGTAAATAACTATCTGGATCCCGGCGGACTGTTTTTGTTTGATTTTAATACGGTACATAAATACCGCGATGAGATCGGAGATGCGGTCATCGCGGAAAATCGTGAAGACTGCAGCTTTATCTGGGAGAATACCTATGATGAGGACAGCCGTATGAACGAGTATGACCTCACGCTGTTTATACGGGAGGCGGACGGGCGGTATGGGAAGCATACGGAGACACATATGCAGCGCGGATATGAGCTTGCGGAGATCAAAGAATTATTAGAGCGCGCGGGCTTACGTTTTGAGGGCGTGTTTGACGACTATACGGAGAAGGAGCCGGATGAAAAAAGCGGGCGGATCGTCGTGTGTGCGCGCGAATGCAGAAAAGCGGACCGGGATTCTGCGTGATCTTGTTTTTTCGGTTTTCAGATGAAACGAACAATCACTTTTATGGATGACGTTTTTGGGAGGTTTTCCCAAAAACGTCATTTTGCTTTCTTTGTTGTTTTATTATACTTTGCTTGCAACGAATTCTGATACTTCTTGGAAAACAGGAAGTATTTCACATCAAGGAAAGGGGGATGTAAGCGGGAGAACTATGATTAAACTACTTAAAACAGTAACGAAACAAACGAAAAATACAAAGGGGGGAAAGAACAATGAAGAAACTTGTAAAAAAATTGATTGGAGCGGCATTGATTATGTCGCTGGCGGCAGGATGCACCGGAATCCCAGCGTATGCAAAAGATATGCTGAACGGGTATGAGGTCAGCGGAGGTGTCACAATCAATTCAATTAGCGCGACAGCCGTGACTTCTTACTCATGCCCGGGAACGATAGAAGCAACCGCGACGGTGTATAGTGATTATGGTTTGATAAAAGTTATTGATAGCTCAAATAAAACGGTTGCTTCAATAGGAGGAGCATCGGCGACCGCATATGTATCCTATAGCGCCGGAACTGTAGTTGGCGGAAAAGGGGAGCATAGGGTGGTTGCAACTACAGGAGCTATATGGAGTTATACCAGCACGGTAGGAACGATATATTGATCTGACCCACCAATAAGGGCAATCCATAGTACGGGAACTTTATCTCGTCCTATGGGCTGCCTCAAAATATCGAATGGCTTTGAACGCAGAGGTGATTCAGAACGAATCAAATAACGGGAGAGTTGTTTATGAAAAAAAGAATGATTTGTTTATACGCAACCGTATTCCTGCTCGCGTTATCCGGCTGCGGCAAAGAAAACCTGCCGAATACCTATATCGAGGGAAGTGATTTTCAGTATATGAGGCAGGGGGATACAGATTGGGAACCCAGAATGCAAAGAGGGGCAAAGGGATACTATTTCCGTCAGGGCGAATTTGTCTATTATCTGGACGAGGGAACAGACGAATTGCTGCCTTTATGCAGCAAAGCGGACTGCCTGCATGATCGCGAAATAGATCAGGAGAGGAAGGAAGCCTGTAATGCTTATTTGCATTATGGTGAGTTTTCCAGTATCTATTCAAGGGGAATCATATATTGCGACGGGTACTTGTACTGCCTTACGGATCAGGGTTTTTTAGACGAGAAGGTCCTTTACCGCCTGTCCGAGGATGGCAGCAGGAAGGAGCAGGTTTATAGCTGGTCGGGGGTCGGTGTCGAGGAATGGATCGTCCACAGAGGTTTTTTTTATTATTCGGAACACTATTATACTTATGATGAGGTAGGGGAGATGGAGGGGCACTTTGCGTTGAAGGCGCTGAGCCTGACGGATGCCCTCAAGGAGCCGGAGACAATTTATGCGCTGCAGGAGGAGAATGTATTTTATCTGGGCATCGACTGGCCTACGGCATATGGGAATTATCTATACTTTATGGTGCGTGGAAGTGAGGACGATGGCGGTGATGAGTTAGTGCCGTATTGCAAAACTTTCATTTATGACATTGCCAACCGGAAAATCAAGGAACTGACGTATGAGGGGATGCGAAAAGAGGAAACTATTACTGGTGTGGTTTTCTGGAAGGATCGGATTTTGTTTGTTCCTTTTGTATATGACGTGAACGATTTAGAGAGCTTTTATTTTGGAGAGGGCACGGTATACATCGCCGATTTGGACGGATCGAATATAGAAGTTTTTATGGAGAATGCACCGATGGGATATAAGATTCGCAGCGATGGTCGATATCTGTACCAGACAAATTCTTTTATGGTGTATTTGAATGCAACAGGCAGGTTGGACTATGAGGAAGAGGAGACCTTCTGGGTGTATGACGAAAGTCTTGCGTTGGTGGATACTTTAGTCCTGCCGAGTGAAATCAATCCGTTGGAAGAACCGCCGCTTGGAGATGAGGATTGGATGCTGATCACCTATCAGGATAATGACGGCTGGGGCGTGCTGCGTTTTGATAAGAGTAAGATCGGAAGCTGCAATGACGCG